>OMQX01000040.1:11813-16748 GCA_900313335.1 uncultured Prevotellaceae bacterium | reverse complement strand
CGCCAGGCCTCGTCATAGTCGTGGTTTTTGCGGAGCATTAGTTGCAAAGCTTCCGTTGCATAGCGGTCATAAGCTTCAAGTGCTTCTTCCGGTGTCATGTCATCTGCAACATCTGTGGCACCAAGTTCCAATTGGATTAGGCCCACTATGGCGTAGTTGACAATAGCAATAAACTCTGGACGGATGCCTTCATCCACCAGAGCTTCCTTCTTCATTTCGATAGAGCGTATACGATTAGCCTTGATATAGATCTGGTCCGTGATGGACTGTGGCCTCATTATGCGCCATGCTGCTCCGTAGTCGTGAAGTTTTTTGGAGAAGAGTGCGCGGCACTCGTCCATAATCCTCTCAAATTGCTCGCGCGTTTCCATTATATATTTATATAATAGCAAAACCGGCTCCCGGCCGGGAACCGGTTCTTGTATCTCGTATTTATTATTATGCTTGGTTTAGCTGTATTTCAAAATCTGACCTGGACGCAGAACAGAATTCTTGCTCAGATTGTTCATCTTGCACAACTCACTGACACTAATGCCACGTTTGCGTGCAATAGACGAGATGCTCTCCCCGCGAGCTACGCGGTGTATGTGTGAGCGGACAGCTTGCTTGCGTTCTGCCTGGAACTCTTTACTCTCCTGCTGTTTAGCTTGTGCCAGAGCCTGCTGTTCTGTCAACTCTTCTCCCTCGCCACCATTTTTCTCGCTGTTAGCGGTGACACGGTCTGATTTTCCATTGCTGCGGAATACATAAAAATCCGAGAGAACATCCTGTGCCACGAAATCGAACAATTTCTCCGGGTCAATAAACTGTCCAAGGAAGCGTGTTTCGAAATGCAGGTGACTTCCTGTTGAACGTCCTGTATTACCTCCCAGTCCGATTGGCTGTCCTGCCTTGACAGTCTGGTCCTGAGTACAAAGCTGTTTGCTCAGGTGACCATATACGGTTTCAAGTCCGTTAGGATGACGGATTACAATGTATTTGCCGTAACCATTTCCATTGTACGCAACGATACGGACCTTACCGCTGAATGCAGCATATATGGTGTCGCCTACATATACCTTGATATCGGTTCCGTAATGATTGCGGCGGAATGATGCACGATAGCCATAATGGCTGGTCACAAGACGGCTCTTGCATGGCATGTGGAAACTGCGGAGATCAATCTTAAATTCCTTTGGCAGTGCTACACCATAGTTGGTGGTGTACTTGTTTGACCAGTTTGGATATAGCGATGAAGCAGGGTTGGAAAGATTTTCCTCGTCCAACATACGTATTATGCTGAGTGAGTCGATTGTGCGGATACTTTTAGCTGCAGGAGCTACCATGGCCATACGATCCTGTGCAAAGGTTGCGCTGGAAAGAGTTATGGCCATGAATAGGAATACTGTCCTAATTGTATTTTTGCTTTTCAAATTCATCATATTTTGTTTCATCATTATCTTCTGCTAAGTGTATCGTTAAGCCTCGTCTACCGAATACAAGCGATCCATATTGAGGTCACCCAGGTCATATATTTCTTCCTGTTTGAAGAAGCGCTTGAGTTCTGCCTCGGCGGCCTCCGGTGAATCCGATGCATGCACAATGTTCTGCTGATTGCTCATGCAATAGTCACCACGGATTGTTCCTGCATCAGCCTTACGGCCATTGGTGTAACCTGTAATATAGCGTACTACTGCAATTGCATCAACACCCTCCAGACACATTGCTATAACGGGAGTCTTCTTCATAGAAGCCTTGAGTGAAGGGAAGAAAGGCTTGTTCAGAAGGTGCGAATAGTGCTGCTCAAGTATAGCGTCGTCCAACTGCATCATCTTCATTCCGGAGATACGCAGTCCTTTCTTCTCAAAGCGGCTTATAATTTCTCCAATCAATGCCCTTTGAATTGTGCTTGGCTTGAGTAAAACGAGAGTTTTTTCCATAGTTTGTTTACGGTTTGTGATTGTGTAATAACTTTCACAATATACCCATATCGGCGGCAAAGTTACGAATTTTAGTCGGAATATCCTCAAAATGAGGGTATTTTATTCGTTATTTATGCTTTTTTAATGTTGTTTGTACACTTTAAAGGCATTAGGTGTTTGCATAAATCTAGTTGAGATGTACTTTTACTTTTGCCATAAACCGTGCACTTTCTGTAGGCATTGGAGCCTCTAACAGGGTACCTATGCCATACAATGTGTTGGTAAGATTATAGGCGTCCAATGATATGGTCAGTCTCTTTTTCCATTTCCAGTCAAATCCTGCGTTAAGCATTACCCTTCCGTTCTGCCAGGTGGTGGTTGTTGGTGCTTGTCCGTACATAATCCGACTGTAATTGTTCCAGAGCAGATACATTCCGCTTTGTACATGCATATTGGCACGGAGCCAAAATTCGCCGGCATGTGTATTTTGGTACACTAGCCGTCCTGCAGTCATATTCATAATAAATTTCGACTCATTTCCAATCCAATGCTCCAGACTCTTGTCCATGTATTCACTGGTCTGGTCGAAGGTGTGCTGTAGGGTCATGTTCATGTTTGCCAGCGTTTTGCTGTCGTGGTATTCCAATATGGCTTCGATACCTCCCTGTGTCAGTTTTCCTGAATTAGTAAATGGATATAGTTTTTTGGTCAGATTGTTCGCAGAATATTGTACCAGATCCTTGGCAATGTTGTAGAACATGTTTACTTCACATTTCAAGTGTATCGGTTTCCATTGGAGTAGCGAACTTATCTGTATGCTGTTCAGGAACTGAGGCAGCATATCGTTTCCGCCGCTTAGCAGTCGCACTTGACTGGCACGGTACAAGTATGGGGCGTCAACGAAACTGCGTGCATAACCTATCTTGAAAGTGGCGACAGAAGTTGGCATCCAGATTAGTGCTATTCGTGGCGATGCTGTGCGGATATCATTGCCGCTATACCGTTTTTTGAGGTCGAAGCGTAATCCTCCATTAAATATAATCTTTTCTGTGAAATAGTGCTTCCATTGGAAATACGGGCTCAGTGACCACTCGCTGCCAGCGTCTATGCCTTGGTTGTTGCTGAGGTTGACTTTGTAATATTCATCACACAAATTGAAGCATGATGAATTCATTATGAAATAGTCAAACTGGCAGCCAAACAGTATGTTGCCTCTCTGCTTCCCCCATTTGTAGGGAAAGCTTCCGTTGATGTTAAGTCCCATAGTATAGTCTTTCCAGTTGGCAGCCTGCCATACTCCTTCGGTACTTGGGTCGTCAGTAAATGTACCAGTAACCAGAAGGTACATTAGTTGAGAAAAATCACTATCTATGTTGTCTCCAAGAACGTTGTAAATCTGTGTATCTTCACTGCCGAAATAAGCAGACCCGTTAAGGGTGAACTTGTTCCAGGTATGCTTATAGTCAATTGAGGCGTTCAGCGTCATACGGCTGGTTCCCGGTGTGTTGCCATTGTTGGATGCATATTTGTCATAGTTGTATGTAGTACCGGCACTGACCATGTTGTAGAACGGAACCTGTTTTGCATGCTGTGCAGTTATGTTCATGGAGACATCTCCCCATCGCGCATTCATTCCGATGTCAAATGCCGGTTTATGGTTGAATCCTCCGATGTATCTTATGTCAGCTCCAGTGTCAAATGTTTCTCCTCTTGAATAGTATACGTTTGCCCATCCCATTACGTCACTCTTCAGGTTTCCACGACCGTATATCGCGCTACCTCCAAAACTGTTATGCATGCCTGCCATGGCAGTCAACTGCCCGCCTTCCATTTCAGAGCCCTGCTTGGTTATGATGTTAACTACTGCAGCAAGAGCAACATTGCCGTACAGCGAAGAGGCAGGTCCGCGCAGAACTTCAATTTGTTTTATTTTATCAAGGGAAATGCGATAGTCAGGACTCTCGGCATTAGTCATTCCTGAGTTCAGGCGATGACCATCCTGCATGATAAGGATGTCCTCCTGCATAATACTGTATATGCCTCGCATTGACACACTGCTTTCAATACCTTCAATTCGTGTCATTCCGGGGACATAAAGACACAACAAGTCCTGTAATGTTCTGGCTCCGCTATGATTTATCATCTCCTCAGTAATCAGGGTAACAGGAACGGGAGCTTCTTCCAGGCTCTCTGCCCATGCCGAGGCTGTAGTAATCTTCTCAGAACCTTTTTTTAGTCGTTCCAATATATCGTTGAAACGCTGGGTGTCATCGTATGCTGTGAAAAAAGGATCTGTTTCCAGAAGTTTTGCCGAATAACTTTCTGCCAACTCCATACGATCGGTATACAAGGCAGACAGGGCCAGTAAACGATATGCCTTGACCCTATTCTGGCTCTGCATGCGACCGGCACTGTTAGTTAGTAGTGAGTCGACTTTTGAAAAATGTCCAATTTGATATGCATTTTCTGCCTGCTCCAACAGTTTTTGCTCATCGCTATTACTTGTTTGACCAGATATATCAGAACAGAATCCAATGGCAAATATGAGGGCTATGATTTTCAACACTGTTCGCATGGTATATCAATTTGAAATGTTGTTCCTTGATTCACAGTACTTTGGAATGTAATCGTTCCGTTAAGACCACGTGTGATCAAGTCATGCGTAATTCTCATTCCCAGGCCTGTTCCCTTGCCAATCGGCTTGGTCGTAACCAGTTCGTGGAACAATTTGCCTTGAATCTCCTCACTCATTCCACACCCGTTGTCCCTGATAGTGATCAAGATTCGGTTGTCGCGGTATTTTAGCAGAATTTCAAATTCAGGGCTAAAGTCCTTGCCTTCTGCCTTCCACCGCTCATTAACGGCATAAAAGGCATTGTTGGCAAGGTTCAGAATGGAACGCGACAGGTCTTGTGGGACAATCATGACTTTAGGCATATTGTCAGGGTATGTCTCACGAATGCTTATGTTGAAATTCTTGTCCAACGCCCGCATTGCATGGTACGCAAGCCATACATATTCGTGTAACAGTGTA
>OMQX01000040.1:0-11764 GCA_900313335.1 uncultured Prevotellaceae bacterium | reverse complement strand
TTCCTTGTATTATGCTGATTGCACGTTGTCCGTGTTCCTGAATTTTCGTCATGTTTTCTTTCAGGTCAGCGGAAATGTCCTGAAGCTCCTTGCAATCTTCCGGATCTATTTTGTCCGAGAGATCTTGTACGATATCCTCGATGTCATCCACTAAATGAGATGACATTTTGCTGAAATTTATGACGAAATTCAGAGGATTCTGTATTTCGTGTGCAATTCCGGCACTGAGAAGTCCCAGTGATGCAAGTTTCTGCTGCTGTGCAAGTTTCTCTTGCAGTTTCTTTATTTCCTGTTCCATATCCTATGGAAGTTGTATTGTAAATTCAGTCCATTCATTCTTCACGCTCTTAACGCCCACAGTACCGCCAAAGTCCTCAATTATCTGGCGTGCCAGATATAAACCCACACCAGGGGCTTCGGCAGTAGGCTTCGTTGTGAAGAATGGATCAAAGATCTTATCTATAGATCCTTCCTCGATACCTATGCCATTATCCCATATTACTATGGATGGAGGTTCGGTTCCGGTTGGTGGTTTTATAGACAGACGAATAGTTGGATTTGCAGAATTTTTCTTTTTGAGGGCGTAGATGGAGTTTGAAAGCATGCTGGATATTACATTCTCCAATTGCTCGGCATTAACATCTGCTACAATAGGATATTCGGGCTTGATCCATTCAATGTTGATGTCAATGTTCTTGATGTCTTCAGCATAGTATTTTTTCAGCATATCTATTGTCTGCTGGCATATGGAAGCAATGTCCGTAGGTTCAATCTTACCTTGGCGTTCCTTCAGCATCTCCTCCATTGCCTTCAGGATACGAGTTGTAGACAATCCGTGCTGTTCTATCTTTTCCAGATTCTGATGCATCATGCTCATAATATCCTCTGCATCATCTATTGCATCCTGAATCTCATTCTTGGTCGCATCCTTGTTAGTCGCATCAGCGATGTCTCCGGACAAGTCCTTTAGAAGCCCTAATGTCAGGTGCGAGAAATTATTGATATAGTTCATAGGATTCAGAATGCGGTCAATCAATCCCTTGGTCAATTTACCTGCAGTAGCTTCCTTTTCCTTGCGCACAAGTTGGGCATGTGCTTCTTTCAGTTCTTTGGTTCGTGCATCAACAATTTTCTCAAGTCTTTCATTTTGCTGGCGGATGCGGCTCATTCGCCACAGAGACAGTCCATATACACCCAACATGCCGCATGCCAGATATAACAACAGCGAATACCAACTCCAATACCATGGTTCCGGAATTGTGAATTTTATTGTTGAGCTTTCTGCAATATCTCCGTTGGCATCCTTGACACGTACTGTCAGTTCGTAGTCACCGACAGCCATATTAGCCGATGCTATCTTCTGGTCATCATCCCATGCGCTCCATGCATCATCGTCCTTCAACCGGTAAGAGTACATTGTCTTACCAACAAGATCCAATTTGTCTGATGCAATCTCGAACGACAAATAACCATTGTTAATGCTGAAATTTCTTATATATGCCTTGGGCAGGTGTGGAGTAATCTGACTTGTTATAGCCATATTAAGCCTGTACAGACCGAATGCCCCGCCAATCCAGGCAATGCCATTTTTGACATACATAGCCTGAATACTCAGGTTGTCAAAAGGCGTAAGCCATTTTTGTATGTTTTTGGAAATATCCCTGCATGTCAGACCGGAACCGTCTTCACGTGTCGTCCATGTGTTGTTTCTGTCATCTGTATATGAAAACAATACATTGGAATCAGGATTGTCCAAACTAATGTATTTGTATTTATCTTTACCGGGGTCACGTATGATTTTGCATACGTTTTTTATATTGCGGTCCAGTATGCTGGAATTACCGTTTAGGTCGTTCAGATAGACTCCATCCAATTCTCCGCTTAAAAATTTGCCGTCAGGCCTCACACAAATAGAGAGAGTATGACGTTTCGTAATCTGACGCAGTGTATTGTCCTTGCATTCGAAGATACCGTCGGCAGTAGCAATCAGCAGTGTCCCATGTTTTGATTCCACCATCTGCCAGCATGCCTGCTCGATTCCCGCAACTCGGAGTAAACGGTTGTCTTTCAGCCTGTACAGGCCTAATAGGGTTCCCACATATAGATTTTCTTCGTTTTCCAGAAGACATGTAATCTGTCCCTTGAGACCCTCATCTGCGCCGTAACGCGAATACACCGGTGAAGCTGAGACTGCGAAAATGCCATTGTCAGTTGTTCCCCAGATTGTACCCTTGCCATCATAGGCAATGTCAGTAATCGAGTTGCTGCACAAACCGTTGGCTGTCGTCAGCGTACTGATAATGCTGCCATCAGGTGCAGTAACCTTGAGTCCTTCTCCTATTTGCGATGTAATAGTCAAATGTCTGTCAGGAATGGTGAGTTTACATTTGTTCTGACTATTACTTAGAAGCCTTGTAAGTTCGACGATGGTCGAGGCAGGCCCTTTGCAAATTACCTTCTGATGACGGAATATATATGCCATGTCATCATCCGTCAGGAAATGAATTTCTCCATTTCGCTCGTAAATCAGTTCAATCTCTCCGAATCGCGTTTTATTCTTATTGGGAATCTTGTCTCCATACAGGAACTTGACCTCAACGCTGTCGGTAGTAGGGTAACATACCCCAAGTACGTTACAGCCTCCAACCCAGATGCGACCGTCATGCGCTTTATACAGACTGGTTATACGGCTAATACCTGGAGTATGTATCATGCGCCAGTTTACTCCGTCGTAAATAAGCAGTCCTTCGAAATTTGCGACATAGACATGCCCCAGCGAGTCACATTCAATATCAAACGAACGATTATGGCCACCATATTCGCTGGCCTTGAAATTATGGTAAAAGGCAACGCCATAGTTTTGGGCGCTGACAACTGCTGAAAACAGCAGTATGCTAATCAATAGTCTTATACGGGACATTATGACCTATATAGTAATTCCACTGGTGTCGCGTAAGGTTTAGACCTTTCTTGACCAGATTGTTCTTTATGATTGCAGCCATCTCATCTGTTGACGTGTTAAGGCTTACAATGTTTCCGTTGCTCAATCCTACGTATATCAGGTTTCCTTTTGTACTTGTAACACTCAAAGGCCAGCCTTCATATTTGATGTTTACAGGAATAACCCATTCTCTTTCCAATTTATTTGTGATTTTCCTAGGAACGACCGTCTCCATGGTAGTCTCTTCCATAAAAGAGTATCCGTTGTCCAAATGGAAATTAGGCAGGTTGGATATCTGTATGCTGTGGTCGTACGAACAACTTACAAGAATATTTCCGGACATGGTCAATGCTGTAATAGCACCCTTATGTCCTGTTACATTGGTTATCATACGTCCATATTTGTTGTAGATGTCAATAGTGCCGTCGCGCTGTCCCAAAATCGTACACCCTGTAATCGGATCATAGAGCGATGCTGTTACTTCGGTTGCAGCATTGCCCAGGAATGTTATTTTTTTAGTATTGTTTTGAGCCAGTAGTTTGCCATCCATACTCCTATGCTCCTCCATGCCGGTATTGAAGAAAATACATATCTTTTCACCCACCATGTGTGTCGAACTGATTCTGTCTTTAGTACTGAATGTATACGTGACACTGCATTTCGTTGTGTTGAATGTGCTGATACTTTGCTGTGCAACAAGCAAAAGGTCGCTACCGTATCTCAGAACCTTCTGGTAGTTGCCGACAGGGACTGGAACGACTTTAGATTTTCCGCTTTTATCAAGGATAATCATCTGGCCTTTATGCGACAGGGCATATATCTGATTATCGACAACTGCAATGCCGCGGAAATCATAAATATTATTGTGGAACAGGACCTCTTGCTTTTTCCCCCAATACATTATCTCTCCGTAGCCTGATGCTACCAGACAGCCATCCTTGTACGGCACAATGGCATTTGCACTGGAGTTTGTAGGCATTGGTACGCTATGAGTCGAATTGCTACTCATTGCCAGAGACAAATACGTCTGTGTGAAATAGGTATTACCATCATACTCTTTCTGGAAATACCAGCTCCAGTATGCCAACAGAGAAGCAATGTCATTACTTTGAATGTCAAACTGGCTTATGGATGATGCCCCCAAGGTATTACCAAGCCTACGGTATGTGAGTGTGTCACTTAGTCTGCGTGCATGTTCAGCCTCGTCTCTCTGCAATATGGCAATCTGCTCCTGTTCTTCAGCAATCTGCTTCTGTTCCCTTGCTTCTTTAGCAGCCTCCATGGCCTGAGCCTCTGCCTTTTTCGCCTGAGCTTCGGCTTTTCGCGCAATCTGGGATTCCTGTTCTGCACGTGCGGCATTCTTTAATGCAAGAATACTTTGTTGCTCAGCCCTTTCGCGCTGTTTGTCCGATATCTCCTTTTGCTGGTAAGCAATATCCTCCATTTGCAGGCTGACACGTTTTGTGATAATAGCATCGCGCTGTTTAGCCAAAAGGGAATCCAGACGATCCTGCATTTCCTGCACCTGCAACTTGGCAATGCCGCGTCCTATGTTATAGGAGATAATTCCGCTTGCCATAAGTGCAACTGCCAGAATCGCCACTATATATATAAGGTGTTTGCGCATAGATTACAGACGTCTGATGGACAATTGCGTAATATCATCACTTTGTGGAGCATTCTTGACAAAATCATGAATGTCACTCAATACGCTATGGATGATTTCATCAGGAGCGGATTGGGAAGTCTTTGAAAGTAGTCTTGTCAGTTTCTCCTCGCCGTACTGCTCATGGGCCATATTTTCTGCCTCTGTAACGCCGTCGGTGAACAGATATATAGTTTCCCCCTTTGCCAATGTTATATGTCCCGAACGGAACTCTATGCCGTCAAAGGCACCAAGAACCATATTGCCGGCCGTTGGAATTTCTTCTACCTGCCCGTTATTATGAACAATATAAGGAGGATTATGACCTGCATTAGTGTAATCAATTTCGCCTGTTTCCAGATCGATGATACCATAGAATACAGTAACGAACATGGAATTGACACTTTCGTCAGCCAGCATATCATTCACTGTTGACATACATTCGCTGCTTGTTATGCCACGCATGCCAGTTGCCTTTATCAGTGTGCGGCTTACGGCCATAAATATTGCAGCAGGAACCCCCTTTCCGCTAACATCAGCCATTACGAAGCCCAGATGAGTAGGATCTACAGCAAAGAAATCATAGAAATCGCCGCCCACATCCTTTGCCGCCTCCATGCTGGCAGCCAATCGGTATCCAGACGCACAGTCGGTCTGCAACTTATAACCAGTAAGGTCGAAATTATGTGGAAGAATTGCTTGCTGAATTTCGCGTGCAACAGACAAATCCGAATGTATGTCTTTCAGTTCCTTGCTATCTTTTTGTGCTGAGTGTACAAACTCCAACTGTTCGACAGCTTTCTCAATTGTACGCTCCAGATCCTCCAAGTCAATTGGCTTGGTGGCGAAATCAAAGGCGCCGTTGTTCATCGCCTGCCTGATATTGTCCATGTCACCATAGGCACTTACCATAATTACGCGAATAGCCGGGTTGCGCATCTCGTTTATACGTGCCAGCAAGGTCAGTCCATCCATTTCTGGCATGTTTATATCACTCAGGATAATTTCGATGTCTGGGTGTTGCAGCATAGTCTGCAGTGCCTCCAAACCATTGTGGGCAAAATAGAATTCGTATTCTCCCTTGCGTATTTTTCTGCGAAAATATTGTGTTAGAAGCAACTCCAGGTCTACTTCATCATCCACACTTAAGATTTTTACTGCCATAACGTAGAGTGGGGTGTTGTCTCAACCCCGTTTTATCATATTTGGCAGTAAAGATAATAAAAAAAAATATATGTCCTAGAAAAAATCCACTTAAATGTCGTCAAAATCAAAGTCCAGACAAAAATCAGGCACCTCTTCTTTGAATTCGTCCAGACTTCGTCTGTCCTTTTTGGTAGGCCTGCCCAGTCCCTTGGCGCGATTGACAAATCCCGAAATACGGCTCATTTCCAGCAACTCATATTGCTCTGGAGCAGTAATATTTTCCATCATCTCCGGAACCATTTTAGCCCCGACACGATTCTCGATAGGCTGTTTTACGCGGAAGCTGAATGTAATCGGAGGCTTTCGTACAGAAACGATATCGCCTTCGCGTACAACGCGTGAAGGCTTGACCTGCGTTCCACCTATACACACTTGTCCCTTTTTGCAGGCAGATGCAGCAATCGTGCGTGTCTTGAATACGCGCACAGCCCACAGCCATTTATCAATTCTTGCCTCGTTGCTCATTTCCAGTAGACAATCACTTGTTGTTGTAATGGCACATGGCAAAATCTATTCCGCTCAAGGCATAGGCCTTAATCGCATTAATTGCAACCAATGCGCGTTCATCACATAGTTTGTCCTCTTCTGCAGGAAAAGTGCTCAATACGAAGTCTACTTGACAGCCTTTGGGGTAATCATTGCCGATGCCAAACTTTAACCTGTTGTATTTTTCCGTACCCAGCATCTGTGCAATATGCTTCAGACCGTTATGTCCTGCCGCACTTCCACTTGGCTTCAAACGGATGGCACCAACGGGGAGTGACAGGTCGTCAACGACAACCAAAAGGTTTTCCAACGGAATCTTCTCCTCCTGAAGCCAGTAACGTACGGCATTTCCGGACAGATTCATGAATGTCGTGGGCTTTAGCAGTGTCAGCTCAGCATTCTTCACACGGCAATGAGCCACAAATCCATATCTGCGGTCTTCAAAAGAAATGTTGGATGCCTTCGCAAAGGCATCCAACACTCTAAATCCTATATTGTGTCGGGTACCATGGTATTCGATACCAGGATTACCCAATCCAACAATCAAGAATTTTGCCATTATTCATTAGCAGCCTTGGCAGCAGCACTCATAGCGCTACGTGTCATCTTAACCTGGCATACAACAACGCTGGCAGGTGTAACCAGCTCCAGGCCCTCGAAGCTCAGGTCGGCAACCTTGATTGTCTTACCAAGGCCCAAGTTTGTAACATCAATTTCCAGACGCTCTGGAATCTGAGTGTATGCGGCACGCACCTTCAGACTGCGTACACTTGCGGCCAACTTACCACCGGCACGAACACCCTCGGCCAGACCATTGAGTTTGATGGGCACAGCAATAACGATAGGCTTCTTGTCAGTGATTTCATAGAAATCAATATGCAACAGCTTGTCTGTTACTGGGTGGAACTGCAACTCCTTAACGATGGCCTTATGCTCCTTGCCGTCAATGGTCAGGTTTACGCTGTGAATGTCAGGAGTGTAGATGAGGTTGCGAACCTCTGCAGCCGAAACAGTGAAGTTTTCAGCAACAGGAAGACCGTTCTCTCTCTTCTCACCATACAGGTTGCATGGAATCAGGTCACTCTTGCGAAGGTTGCGTGCAGCCTTCTTGCCAGTTTCGGTACGTGCTGTACCCTTTACGTCAATACTTTTCATGTTTTTTTTGTTTTTGTGTTACTCTGAATTAAGTTGTATTTGCTTAATTTGCCATCACACGGGCTTTAATAAGCGGGTGCAAAGGTAAGAAAATATTTCATATTAGATGTTCCCTAATCCATATTTTTATGAAGAAAAGTTCAAAAAGCCCCAATTTCAAGCATATAACTATATAATATGACAGAAATTTAGATACCTTTGTGTGCTAAAATGTATATTTTATGATAAATCGTGAACTCATAAGGCTTAAAACCATCCAGGTAGTCTATTCGACCGAGGTAAATTCAGACCGGCGTCCCGATGAGGTAGAAGACGAACTGGTACGCAGTCTTGGTACGGCCTATGATCTGTATAATACCATGTTGTCGCTCATGGTGGCAATCTCCCGTCTGGCATTACGCTCCTTTGACGCCCAGTGCGTCCGAGCGCAGCGTCTTGGCGAGGTTCAGCCAAACCGCAAGTTCGTCGACAATCGTTTCATGTTGCAGTTAGAGGGTAACCGACAGTTACAGGAAAATGCCGACATTCAGCGAATCGACTGGTCCAATGAGGAAGAATTTGTGCGCACCCTGCTGAATCAGGTCATGGAGAGCGATTTCTATCGCGATTATATGGCCAATCCCCAGACCTCATATCAGGAAGATCGTGATTTGTGGAAGCACATATATCGCAATGTTATCTCAGATAATGAGAATCTGGACAACTTCCTGGAGGATGTCAACCTATACTGGAATGATGATCGCTTTGTGATAGACACATTTGTCATAAAGACAATCAATAAATTTCAGGAGGATACCAATGACTTCCAACCATTATTGCCGGAGTTCCGCAGTCCCGAGGACCTGGAATTTGCACGCCGCCTTGTTTCGCAGAGCGTCCGTGCAGCAGATTACTACAAGAATCTGATAGGTTCACACACTCATAATTGGGATATGGAGCGCATCCCATTGATGGACCGTGTGATTCTGCAGGTAGGCCTGGCCGAGATAACATCGTTCCCGACAATACCTATACAGGTATCCATCAACGAATATGTCGAGATTGCCAAATACTACTCGACCCCCAACAGCCCAAGGTACATCAATGCAACACTGGACAATATTTCCAGGAAATTGATGGCAGATCACAAATTGATAAAGCAACAACCCAAGAAATAACAGAATGATACAGTTTATGCAAGCAGCAGGAGGAAGCAACGCCAGTTTCCTCATTATGATGGTAATTATCTTTGCCATCATGTGGTTATTCATGATTCGTCCTCAGCAGAAAAAGCAGAAGGAGATTCAGAAATTCCGTAATTCAATAGTAGTCGGAAGTCAGGTCGTAACGGCAGGAGGTATATACGGAACAGTCGTTGCAATCGACGAAACCAATAATATCCTTTCATTGGAAATCGCCAAGAACGTTCATATCCGTATAGACCGAAACAGCGTATTCCAAAGTGCCCAGCCCCAGGAGAATAAGTAATTTCCGAAGCCCCGGAAGCTTCCTGTCCCTGTTGCGTGAAAGCAGTAGGGATATGATGGTCTTTGCATTCTTCCTGTTTGTCAGTGCAGGTTTCTGGCTTCTGCAGAAACTGAATGACACATTCGAATCAGTGGTACACGTACCATTGGAACTGGTCAGTGTCCCCAAGAGTGTAATTATAACCACCCCCTTGCCATCCACGTTGACGGTTACAATACGCGACCGTGGAACCAACCTGTTCCATTACATACGTTCCGGAAGGCTCAGAGCCCCAATACACCTTGATTTCTCGCTATACGACAACGGAAGCCTGACAGGCATAGGTCATATCCCAATGTCGGACATACAGCATGCATTACAACAGCAGCTGCTTACCAGTACACGTATACAGCGTATCAGTCCCGATACTCTCGAGTTTTTCTACAACCGCGGTGTAGCCAGGCGTGTGCCAGTCAAGTTCCAGGGAAAGATAGAGACACAGGACCAGACATACCTGCGATATGTCGAGTTCAACCCGGATAGTGTCACTGTATATGCTCCCCAGGCAGTTCGTGATACATTGCGATATGCCTATATCGTACCTCAGGAACGCAAGGATGTTGGACGCACCGCCTCCTATGATGTTGGCTTTATGCCAATCCGCGGTGTCTTGTACAAGCCGTCTACAATCAAGATGACTGCACAGGTTGATATATATACCGAGCGAACCATACATGTCCCTATTGTAGGAACCAATTTCCCTGCCGGGATCTCGCTAAAGACATTCCCTGCCGAGGCAACAATCACATATCGTGTCGGAGCCCAGATGGCAGATAATATTCATGCCAGCAATTTCGTCTTGGCAGTTACGTACGAGGAATTGCTTCGCGCAAAGAATGCACACAAATACCATTTGCGTCTCAAGTCGATACCTATGGGTGTAAGCAATGTCAGGATTACACCACGCGAGGTAGATTATCTTCTGGAAAAGACCCAGGAGGAAGCAGACCGTCAACCTGTCATGGAATGATAAAACTTGCAATAACAGGCGGAATAGGCAGCGGCAAGAGCTATATTGCGCGCCAGATGACACAGCTCCTGGGTGTTCCTGTATATGACTCAGACAGAGAAGCAAAACGCCTTATCGAGGAATCAGACAATTTACGCAAAAGCCTGACAGAAATCACAGGCCTGCAATTATACGACGAACAGGGACACCTCAGGCGCAGCGAGTTTGCCGAATGGCTTTTCTCCAGCCAGGAGAATACCGAAACAGTAAATGCCATTGTACACCCCGCCGTCATAAAAGATTTCCTCATCTGGGCAGAAAGACAGAATGCACAGGTTGTAGCCATAGAAAGCGCCCTGGTCATGGAAAGCGGTATCGACCGTGTGGTAGACAAGGTTATTCGCGTAGATTCTCCTCTGGAAACGCGCATTCACAGGGCAATGAGCAGAGACAATGCCACTCGCGAACAAATCATTGCCCGCATCAACCGCCAGACAGAATATCCAACCCCGGATATAATCATAAACAACTATTGAACAACCCTGAAATAACCATTTAACAATATACTATGTTAGAAAAAATTCTTGCAATCTCTGGCAAACCCGGCCTTTTCCGCCTGGTAAGCCGTGGTAACCGCAGTCTTATTGTCGAGACACTCGACTCGCAGAAAAAACGTATGCCCGCTTTCGCATCGGACAAAGTCATATCATTGGCAGACATAGCCATGTACACCGATGCCGAGGAGGTGCCCCTGCGCCAGGTCTTCAAGACCATCTTCGAAAACGAGGGCGGCAAGAAGACGGCAGTGGATTACAAAAAAGCCTCGACAGCCGAGTTGGCAGCATTTATGGAGAAAGCCCTGCCCAACTATGACCGCGACCATGTCTATCCTACAGACATGAAGAAACTCATCCAGTGGTACAATATCCTTATAGAGAACGGTATCACAGATTTCGAAGAGCCAAAGACCGAGTAATTGACAGACAGTTACACAACCATAACAGATATAGCAGAGGGAACTTATTCCGAGCTTAGGAGTAAGTTCCTTGCTTTTGCCATCCCCGTCCGTACAGCAGACGAGGCACTGGACTGGGTGGCACAATATCAGAAGGAATAGTTCGATGCACGCCATGTCTGCTGGGCATATCGCTTGGGAGCGGACGGACAGGAATACCGCAGTAATGACAATGGCGAACCCAGTGGTACAGCCGGCAAACCCATCCTCGGACAGCTTATCAGTCACGATTTCAGCGACATACTTTTAGTTGTCGTACGCTATTTTGGCGGGGTGAAACTCGGCACCAGCGGCCTTATTGTTGCATATCGCACTGCAGCCAGCGAAGCACTTGCTGCGGCAAACAAAATCGAACGCCTCGTTGAACAGGAGATGAAACTGACCTTCACATACGACCACATGAATCTTGTCATGCGTATGGTCAAGGACCTCTCGCCCCGAATAATTTCGCAGGACTATACCGACGACGGCTCCGTCATGATGCGTATCTCCATACGCCTCTCGTATGTCGACCGCGTACGCAGCTATTTTATAGTCAATGGTCAGAGCGTCGTCCGTATAGAGACAGATTAACGAATACAAAAAACATCATATTGATCATGAGCAGAAGATTATCTTACACCATAGCCTTCTTCGTAACATGCTTTCTATGCATATCTGTCAATGCACAAACCGATGTGCCGCCAGAAATACATCCGTCTTTGGGGACGACAGCAAAGAGCCAGGACGGACAGATCACGCTCACCCTCGAAGGAAAACGTCAGAACTTCGGCGGAACGGCAGATACACGGGACGTTGCCATATATTCGCCAAAATCGGCAAACATACACCCCCTCGGGAAAAAATACTACATCAATTCCC
>OMQX01000043.1 GCA_900313335.1 uncultured Prevotellaceae bacterium | reverse complement strand
AGAATGTACTCGGATCCCTCGTCGAACGTGGTGCTGTAGGGTATCTCTACATAGGTAGGACTGTATGCCGCAGTTGAGTTGATTGCAGGGAGTATTAGGGAACCTGACTCGACCTCGGTGCCGTCCTTGAGTACCGCATACCTGAGCGGGTAGCCCTCGAGGGTGAGTGTCTCGTAGCCCTGACGAAGCTTGACGGTATTGTTATTGGTAAGGTTGTCGCTGAACTTTACGTACTGATATACGCGGCGTACCTCATCTAACTTACCTGTCCATGAACGGTCAGCAGTAATGATACCGTTGTTTACGAAATTGCCTTGTGATATGCTTGATGGGGTGTGGTCCCAACCGTTACGGTACTTGTTGAAGCCGTTAACCTTGAACTCGCCTTTCCTGATATCATCGTAATCGAGAATTGCCTGGTCGACCCAATCCCAGATGCAGCCGCCCATACCGTTCTGGCTGGATTCTATGGCATCCCAGTATTCTGCGAGGTTACCTACCGAGTTGCCCATTGCATGTGCGTACTCGCACAGGAAATGGGGCTTGCTCTTTCCGCTGGCGTTGTTGATGACGGTATTGACATCGCTGTACATATAGCTGTTGATGTCCGTAGGTGATGTTCCTGCACGGGTTGCTCCCTCGTAATGTATGGGACGCTGATCGAGTTCGCGGATTGCATCGTAGGCGTAATTGAAGTTTACGCCGCCGTTGCTCTCGTTGCCGAGGGACCAGCATATTACGGAAGGATGGTTGCGGTCGCGAAGGGTCATGCGAACTTCGCGGTCGACGATTGCACCGCGCCATGAGGGTGAGGTGTGGATATTGCCGTTGTCCGTCCAGTTCTTGTGGAATTCGACATCTGCCTCGTCTATCTGGTAGAGTCCCAGATAGTCCATCATGGCATTCATCTTGGGGTTGCGTGGATAGTGTGACGTGCGGACGCAGTTGACATTTGCCTGCTTCATCATTGTAAGGTCGCGCCACATGGTCTCCTGGTCCATGGTACGTCCCAAAATGGGGTGTGTATCCTGGGTATTGACGCCCTTGAGGAAGATGCGCTTTCCATTGATGCGGAACTGGGCATTCTTGATGTCTGCCTTGCAGAAACCGTACTTTGTGGCAAATGCCATTTCCTCCTCGTTGCTCTCGTTCTTCTGGATAACCTCGATAGTATAGAGGTTGGGGTTGTCGGATGTCCAGGGCTGGAGGTTGGTGAAGCAGGAGAACTTGATGTTGACTGTCTTCTCTTCCTCGCCTTCGCTGAACTCCACGTCCTTGGTATCGCTGGCATACGGTACGCCATCGGGGGAAATGAAGCGTACCTGGTATGTCTTGCTGCATGCCTGCTTGTCGCGGTTGTCAACTACCAGGTCAACGGATACACATCCTGATGTGGCATCGTCGGACTGATTTTCGGTAGTGATGCGGTGGTCACGGACGAATGTCCTGGGTACTGATACCAGGTATACATCGCGGTGAATACCGCTCATGCGCCACATGTCCTGATCCTCAAGATACGAGGCGTCGGTGTAGCGTATAACCTGGACGGTAACATTGTTTTCACCGGTATGGACATATTGGGTTATATCGAATTCGGCATCGTTGTTAGCTCCCTCGCTGTAGCCTACGATCTGGCCGTTAACATACAGGTATATGCATGAGTAGGCTCCGTCGAAATGGATAAGGGTGCGCTCGGTTTCCCAACCTTCGGGAAGTGTGAAGTTGCGGCGATAGGATGCTATGGTGTTCTTCAAACCTGCCTTTGTCACTATATACGGGGGATTGTCATTGAAGGGATAGTCCACATTAATATAATAAGGTGTACCGTAGCCTTGCATCTCGAGGCATCCGGGAACGGTTATGTCGTTCCATGATGTTATGTCGACGTCATTGCCGTAAACTTCCTCGCCGGGCAGTGTCATATCATCGGGAACCTGCTGCCAGTCGAGCTTCCATGTACCGTTGAGGCTGAGCCAACGGGTACTGCTCTCGGGGTCGAGCCATGCCCTGTCGTACCGTGCATCGTTACGGAGGCTATAGCTGTCGCCGTATGGTATATAGGTTGCATGGCCTTTTTCCTTGTTAACCTCGTATACGAGCTCGTTCTGCCAATAGGGCTGGTCGGGGAACAGGTATGGGTCGGCCGACTGGATATAGAAATAGGTGTCCTCGTCGGTAGCGTAGTCGGTAGTAGTGACGGTACCGTCGCTGTTAACCTTGACATAGTGATTTATGGCACCGTAATGAAAGCCGGTATCATCATACCACCAGCCTGATGTCTGTCCGTATATCTGATATGTGTTTTCCATGCTTGCGACGGGCGAAATGGTAAAGAACTGGTTGATGTTGTTGTTTGCCGCCGTAGTCCACTGTAGGATTCCCTTGTCGGCATTGTCGAATGTGCCGTCGAAGCTTTTTCCCGAATATGTATTGTACAGCTGGAAGGTGCTTTCACGGAAACTGCCGTCGTTTTCCACGTAGTACTGCGGAACCTTGAGTACCCAGTTCTGGCCCTTGTTGCCCTCTTCTGCCGGATCGGAGTATATGGGGGCGTCATTTTCCTTGCTGAGCCTGTTACTGAGCCGGGTGTCGTGCATGTAGCTGATGATGTTGTAGGATACATAGGGTACGGGGAAATTGACCTCCTTGTAGTCCATTACCTCCTCCAGTTCGAAATATGTGTCCTGGCTAGATAGATTCTGATCCATCCATAACGTAAAGTCGTCGCGCTTTGTAAGGACGCGGGTGGGGTCGGCATTGGAGAGCAGCTGAACTGCGGAACCTGCAATACCGGGTGAATGTATCTGGAACATCTGGTTCTGGTCGAACTTGGATTTCCATTGCAAGAGCTTGTACCTGTTCTTGGTTTCGGTAGGTGCCATGTCTATGGACATCCTGGTACCCAGGCTGTAGAAGGCACAGCCGTTGTCCAGGCCCTGAGGGGCAACCAGAGCCCATAACTGGTTCTTGTTACTTTCATCCCTGTCTGCAAGCTCTACGGGTGCACTGAGTGAATTGTCCATTACCGTAACATACTTGTTCTCTCCCGTAGGAGATGCTGAGCGGATGCGGTATATCGTACCTGTATTCTGGGCATCGGTAAGGAGACTGAATACTGATACAAGTATAAGTAACAATGCTTTCTTCATAATTCTATTGGATTATTGGATTAGGTATTTTGTTTTCTTGTCAAGCCGCGCCATATGAAATATGCTCCGATTAGTACAAACGGGATGCTGAGCAGCTGGCCCATATTAAGTATCATGGTGGATTCGAACTGTACCTGGTTTTCCTTTGTAAGCTCGATGAATATACGGCTGAGGAATATAAGGAATATGCACATGCCAAAGTAGAATCCGCTGCCTACCCTGATACTGCTCCTGCGGTATATAAACCAGCCAATGAAGAAGAATATGGCATAGCAGATAGCCTCGTACAACTGCGAGGGATGACGTGGCTGACTGTCTACATGGTGGAATATAAATGCCCATGGAAGGTTTGCAGGGCGGCCTATTATCTCGGAATTCATCAGATTGCCGAGGCGTATTGCACAGGCACATACCGGAGTTACTATTGCTACATTGTCCAGTATATGCAGGAACTTGATACCTGACTTGCGATGATATAGCCACAGGGCTATTGTCAATCCTATAGTTCCGCCGTGGGAAGCAAGACCCTCGTATCCGGTGAAATGCCACTCGCCGTCCTGAAGCTTGCGGATGGGGAGGAACATCTCTATTGGGTGTGACAGGAAGAATCCCGGCTCGTAGAACAGGCAATGACCCAGTCGTGCTCCTGCCAGTATTCCTATGAAACAGTATATGAACATGGGGTCGAACTGTTCGTCGGTCAGATTCTGCTGACGGAACAGCCTGTGCATAAGAAAGTATACAGCAAGGAGGCCTACGCACCATAGGAGGGAGTACCAGCGTATTTCGAGCGGGCCTAAGCTGAATGCAACGAAATCAGGATTCCAATTGATTAACAATGCACAATTCATAATGTATTATATGAGGAGTGTTCTACACATTGAAGCGGAAATGCATTATGTCACCGTCCTGGACGACGTATTCCTTGCCCTCTACTGCCATTTTACCGGCTTCGCGTACGGCTGCCTCGGAGCCGTATTTGATATAGTCCTCGTACTTGATGACCTCGGCACGGATAAAGCCGCGTTCGAAATCGGTGTGTATTACACCTGCGCACTGAGGTGCCTTCCAACCACGGCGGAAGGTCCATGCCTTGACCTCCATCTCGCCTGCCGTAATAAAGGTCTGCAGGGTAAGCAGATGGTATATGGCCTTTATCATACGGTTACAGCCGCTTTCATCAAGACCCAGGTCGTTAAGGAACATCTGCTTCTCCTCGTATGTATCAAGTTCGGCAATGTCGGCCTCTGTCTGGGCGCTGATAATAATCATCCCGGCATTCTCGCCCTCTATGGCCTTCCTGACAGCTTCGGTAAATTCGTTACCTGTTGCTGCACTGGCATCGTCTACATTGCATACATATAATACAGGCTTGGTCGTCAGGAGGAAGAGTCCCTTTGCGGCTGCTATCTCCTCCTCGGTCTCAAACTGTACGGTACGTGCGCTGCGGCCTTCCAACAGTGCCGACCTGTATGCCTCTATTACGCCCAACTCTATTTTAGCAGCCTTGTCACCACCTACGCGGGCAACCTTCTCGACCTTCTTAAGGCGCTGCTCAAGTGTATCCAGATCCTTGAACTGAAGCTCAAGGTCTATAATTTCCTTGTCACGAACGGGGTTTACACTGCCGTCTACATGAACAATATTGGGGTCGTCGAAGCAACGCAATACGTGGATAATGGCATCACATTCGCGTATATTGGCAAGAAACTGGTTTCCAAGTCCCTCGCCCTTGCTGGCACCCTTTACAAGACCTGCAATATCCACTATGTCGCATACTGCAGGGACAATGCGTCCGGGATGTACTATCTCGGCAAGCTTGGTCAGGCGTTCGTCGGGTACACTGACCTGACCTATTTGCGGATCTATAGTGCAGAAGGGGAAATTTGCAGACTGTGCCTTGGCACTGCTCAGACAATTAAATAAGGTTGACTTGCCTACGTTGGGCAATCCTACTATACCTGCTTTCATATATATTTTTTAGTGTTTATTTTATATCCAATATACCATCCTTGATCGTAAACGGAGGATTGGTAATGAGTTTCAATAATTCGAGATTCTCATATTCGCCTACTACCCACATGGTGTCGTTGGCCTTGATGTTCCTGACAGGAGTTGTGGATATCAGGTTGCCCTCGTTATCCTCGAAACCTATCACTGTACAGTGGAACTGTTCACGTATCCTGCTGTTTCCGAGGCTTACCCCCACGAGTTTGGAATCATTTGATATTACGAACTTGTGCAGCTTGAGTTCCTCGGCCTTGGGATAGTTTTCCAGGCTTGTGGTTTCGGCATTCATGCGCTGGCGTACTAGTTCTATGCTCTTGTCGTCGCCTACAAGTTCCAGTATGTCACCGGAGAATATCTTGTTGTCACCACCGGGGATATTGATACGGAGGCGGCCGCGTATGATAGCCGCAACATGTACGCCGTTGTTCCTGCCTATATTCAGTTTTGCAAGCTTATTGCCAGACCAGAGGCTGAATTCAGGAATCTGCAGTCGTGTAATATGCAGGTCCTTGCCCCGCAGTTTTCTGGCATATACCGGGCCTTTCTGTATATTTTCCTTGCGGTACAGGTTCTGCTTGAATATACGCTCCATGCGTATACTTATCATCTTGATAAGCCGGCTGTACAGTATCAGGGACAGAATGCCTATGGCAAACAGTATTTCCATCCATATTGAGAACAGCGGATTTAAATTAAGTACCGTGAATATCAGGGAGGTGCACAATATAAATCTTACAATGAACGTAAGCCATAGTAGCGACTTGTTTAATAATCCGGACTTTCTCAGGTATCTGGCCTCGATACTGTGGTTCTTGCGTATACAGATGGCACGCAGGAAGGGAGCTACTGCCAGTATGCCTATTATCTTGCCTATTATACTGGCTACGTTTTCACCTATATTGTTATATGGTATGATATATGTGAATAATTCACTCAAGAGAGGAATTGCCATATACAATATACTGAGTGTGGCAACAGACAGTATGAAATATGCCACTGACTGGTACAGCATGGCCGTCAGCAGGCGCTTCCATAAATTTATCTGCTTGCTGTGTATATTGTGGTGTGTTACATTGTCTATTATATTAAGCCTGTTGTCTATATCGAACTTGATATGTGAATCTATGAAGTTACATGCGGGCGAAGCAAACTTTATCATATATGGAGTGCAGAAGGTAGTGATAATACTTACTGCAACTACGATAGGATATATCTTGGAGCTTATCACACCGAAAGATTCACCCATAACGGCAATGATGAATGCGAACTCGCCTATCTGGGTCATGGAAAAGCCGCTGTGTATACTGTCCTTGAGCGAGCTGCCGGTAACCATATAGCTGAATGTACCGAAAACGGACTGCCCGATGATTATGCTTACGGTAAGGATGAGTATCTCCAGCCAGTTCTCTACAATTATGTCCGGATTGACCATCATACCCACGCTTACGAAGAATATGGCTCCGAACAGATCCTTGACGGGATTTACTGCATGCATTATCTGCTCGGCCTCGATGGTTTCGGATAATATGCTGCCCATCATGAATGCACCGAATGCAGGTGAATAGCCCACGCTGCTGCTTATTAATACCAGAACAAAGCACAGTGCAAGCGAAACAATCATAAGTGTCTCGTTATTTATGTATCGCTTGTATTTCTTCAGAAGCGAGGGTAAGAGGAATACGCCTACGATAAACCATATTATCAGCAGTGATCCGAGCTTGACCAGGCTCTTTATCAGTTCCATGCCATGAAATTCGCGGGAAACCGAAATGGTTGAGAGCAATATCATGAGCAGGATACCCATGATATCCTCCAATATGAGGACTGAAAGGACGTTACCGGCAAATTTCCTGTGCCTGAGTCCCATCTCATCATATGCCTTGTATATAATGGTGGTGCTGCTCATTGACAGCATACCGCCAAGGAACAGGCAGTCCATGGATGACCATTGGAAAATATGACCTACGGTATTGCCTATCAGCATCATGCTGCCCATTATGAGGCATACGCACAGGATAGGTGATATTCCCATATTCACAATCTTCTTGAACGAGAATTCGAGTCCCAATGTGAACATGATGAATATGACGCCTATCTCACCCCAGTCCTCACACATATTGGTGTCAATAACAGAAGGTGTGAAGGAGAAGTGTGATCCTGCCAGAAAACCTGCTACTATGTAGCCGAGTACCAGCGGTTGCTTCAGTATCTTGAATATAACCGTGGTGATACCTGCTACTATAAGTATATAGGCAAAGTCCTGTATGAGTACCGGTAATGATTCGTTCATATACTACAATCCAAGCTTGGCAGATATCTCTAGCATTTTCCTGATAGGGCGTACAGCCTTGACGGCAACCTCGGAATCAACGTTGATTTCGGGAGATTCGTTTTTAAGGCAATCGTACAGTTTCTGCATTGTTATCATCTTCATGTAATTGCACTCGTTGCATGCACATGTGCTGTCGTCGGGAGGTGCTGGAATAAAGGTCTTGTCGGGACATGACTTCTGCATCTCGTGAAGGATACCGCTCTCGGTAGCAACTATGAACTCGGTTGCATCGTCACTGATGCTGAACTTAAGCAACGCTGCAGTACTGCCTACCTTGTCGGCAACCTTTACAACAGGACCCTTGCATTCGGGGTGTACCAATATCTTGGCATTGGGATGCTGTGCCTTCAGCTGCAGTATCTTCTCGAGGGAGAATCTCTCGTGTACGTGACAGGCTCCGTCCCACAACAGCATATTACGTCCGGTAATGCTATTGATGTATCCGCCCAGGTTTTTGTCGGGACCGAATATAATTTGTGTGTCATGGGGGAATGACTCCACTATCTGACGTGCGTTGCTGCTGGTGACAACTACATCGGTAACTGCCTTTGTAGCTGCCGTAGTGTTCACATAGCTTATTACGGTATGTCCGGGATGGGCCTTTACGAACTCGCTGAACTTGTCTGCAGGACAGCTCTCGGCCAGGGAGCATGTTGCCTCGGGATCAGGAACAAGGACCTTCTTGCCGGGACACAGTATCTTGCATGTCTCGCCCATGAAATGTACGCCGCACATTACAATAATATCGGCTTCGGTTTCAGCAGCCTTCTGTGCAAGGGCCAGGGAATCGCCTACAAAGTCGGCAATGTTCTGTATTTCGCCGTCGGTATAGTAATGTGCCATTATGATAGCATTCTTGTCACGGCACATCTGCCTGATCTCTTCCTTTATATCCATTATTATTTTATTAGTTTTATTTCTTTAAAATATTGAATGATGATAATAATACCGTATCAAAAGTGTAGAAAACTTTTTGTGCTCACAGTTCAATTTGCTTTTTTATTGCAAGTTAGATTATATGGGTTAAATGTTTATATTTTGTATTTTATTGTTGTTTAGAACTGAAATGGTATGTTGATAACATTCCTGGCTTGTTTTTTTTCTACTTTGGATAGTATTTTATAGTGTATATTTTATATTGGTTATTGACATTATTGTAGATAACTTTTACTGACGAAGTGCCATATTACCATACCTGCGGTAACGGATACATTCATGCTGTGCTTGGTACCGAACTGGGGAATTTCCAGACATCCGTCACTGGCATTTACTATATCCTGGTCAACGCCCTTTACCTCGTTGCCGAGGATAAATGCGTATTTCCTGCCTTCTTCTGGAACAAAGTCATTGAGCATTGTACTGCCCTTGCATTGTTCTATGGATATAACCGTATATCCGTTGCTGCGCAGACATTGAACAGCGTCCATTGTATGCTGGAAATATTTCCAGTCAACTGATTCCTCGGCACCCAGGGCGGTCTTGTGTATTTCGGTATTGGGCGGTGTTGCTGTAATGCCGCACAGGTATATTCCTTCCAGACGCATTGCATCCGCCGTACGGAATATGCTTCCTACGTTGTATAGGCTGCGTACATGGTCAAGGACTATTATGAGAGGAATTTTCCTGCTCTCCTTGAACTGCCTTACATTCATGCGGTTCATTTCGGCTACGGTCAGTTTCTTCATATCAGTCCCAATTCTACTTGTCGTACAACACGTTCCACCATCTTGTCGTCATTCTCCGAGTCGTATTTTTTTTTCAGCGATGCACGCATCGTCCATGCAAATACCTGATAGAATGCTGCACGTGCAGGTCCGAAGAATGCCTTTACTATCTCGTATGATGACTGGTTGCATTCACGGTCCACGAGTTTTATGAGCAGCTTGCCCTGCGAGTATGTCAGTTTCTTCATCTCGGGTGTAAACTGGCGTTTTATATCACGTTCAACGGCCTTGATGTGTTCCTCCTTGCTTTTCTTGTCTGGCAGCATTTCCAGTGTCTCGTATGTCTCCTTTATTATTGCATTCACCCTTTGGGCAATGGGTAGTACTTTCTTTACGTTGTATACCAGTTTGTTGTATCTGCGTATCTGCTTTTCGTTTTTGAATTTAAGTGGTGCATATACCGGCAGCTCGGGTAGCAGGTATGCCCACATTGTATCTCCGTTTTCTATTATTGGCTTCGGGTAGCGGTATCTGGTCAGTTTCAAACTATATTCACGCGGAAGGTTCTGCCAGTCAAATTCTTCCTGTTCTGGTACTTGGGCGAAAATATTGACCGTGCATAGCATGACAGCGGATAATATGATAAGAAACCTTTTCAATCAATATTATGAATTATACATTGTGAATTATGAATTAGTAGGAAACACTTACCTCGAATCCTTCCATGCGTATACGGTCTGCTATGGAATCCAGTTCTTCCCTGCTTGCCTTTTCCAGTGTGGCAACAGGTGTATTCCTGTCAATGGTATATATCATTACTTTCCCGGGTTTTATGCGTTTCAATGCCTGTATGTATGGTTCTACGTATCTGTCACCTGTATTGTCCACGCTGACGTTGTTTTCGTCGACACCTTTCATGAACATTGTCTGGATAATAAGGTTGCCGTCGAACTTGCACATGTTTTCCACTACCCTGTCCAGATCATATCCGCCTGCAGGCTGGTTTACTCGGTTTATATATTCCGTATCTGCCGTATCCAGTTTCAGTATGTTGTTGTCAAACTGTAGCAGGGCTTCGCGAATCTCATCAATGTGTATCCTGGTTGAGTTGGAAAGTATGCTTACCTTTGCTTTTGGGCAGTATTGGTTGCGGACGGATATAACCTTGCGTGCTATCTGGGGAAAGTCGGGGTGCATCGTTGGTTCGCCGTTACCTGCGAAGGTAAGTACATCGGGTGTTATTCCACCGGCTTTCATTTCATTGAGCTTGGATATAAGTGCATCTACAACCTGCTGTGCATCGGGCAGCGGATTCCTTGCACGCTTGAATCTGTTAAGTCCGCATTCGCAATATATGCAGTCGAAATTACACCACTTGCCGTCGTCGGGAAGAAGGTTTATTCCAAGCGATATTCCCAGTCGCCGGCTGTGTACGGGACCGAAGATAGGGGATGTATAGGTCAATCCTATAACCCTGCTTTTTTTTTTGTTGTTATATTGATTATATGCTGTATCCATTGTTTATTTGGTTCCTTTGAAGAAGATTGGCATGAACAGGAACAATACGGTATATATCTCCAGACGTCCTACCAGCATGTAGAATGACAAAAGCCATTTGCCTAATGCAGGTACGTGTGCAAATGTTCCCGAGGGACCGCATTCCCCTGTACCTGGTCCTACATTGGAGAGTGAGCTGATACATGCTCCGAGTCCAGTATCAACGTCCAGTCCTATGTATGTCAATATGGTCATTCCTATTACTACCATCGCGATATATAGGAACAGGAATCCGAGCGAATGCTTGACCCTGCTGTCGGATATTATATTTCCGTTTATCCTGACTCCCAGTACTGCATTGGGGTGCATCTGGCGTATGAATTCGTTGCGTACGCTCTTGGCACATATAATGGCGCGTATAATCTTCATTCCTCCGGCAGTACTGCCAGCACATGCACCTACTGCCATGATGACTACTGTAGGCATCCAGTACTGGTCTCCCCATGCTACGTAGTCAAATTTCTGTGCAGAGAATCCTGTACTGCTTATAACGGTTGCAACGT
>OMQX01000044.1 GCA_900313335.1 uncultured Prevotellaceae bacterium | reverse complement strand
AGGCTGATGGCCATCTGGAGCCCCTAGGTATGAATGTTATTGATACAGGTATGGGCTTCGAGCGTCTGGTACGTTCTATTCAGGGTAAGACATCTAACTACGATACAGATATCTTCCAGCCGTTGATTCAGGTTATGGCAGCGAAGGCTGGATGCAAGTATGGTGATGACGAGAAGAAGGATATTGCAATGCGTGTAATTGTCGATCATTTGCGTGCGATATCATTCTCTATCGCTGACGGTCAGTTGCCTGGTAATGCCAAGGCCGGATATGTAATACGTCGTATCCTGCGCCGCGCAGTACGGTATGGTTACACGTTCCTTGATCAGAAGAAACCGTTTTTGTATACATTGGTTCCGACGTTAGTTCAGGAAATGGGCGAAGCATTCCCGGAATTGACGGCTCAGCAGGAACTCATTATGAAAGTCATGAAGGAGGAAGAGGACTCTTTCCTGCGCACTTTGGAAACCGGTATCCGTCTTCTGAACGGTGTTATTGACGAGACACGCAAGGCTGGCAAGTCCCAGATTGATGGTGCCAAGGCATTCACTCTGTTCGATACGTACGGTTTCCCGCTAGATCTCACAGAACTGATTTGTCGAGAGAACGGCATGACAGTAGACGAGACAGGCTTTAATGCCGAGATGGAGAAACAGAAAGCCCGTGCACGTAATGCAGCACAGGTTGAAATGGGAGACTGGAATGTTATAGCAGATACCGAAGGCAAGGAAGAAATCAGCACCTTTGTCGGTTATGACTATACAGAGTACAGCTGTCATATCGTAAAGTATCGTGAGGTAAAGCATAAGAAAGGTGTCGTTTACGAAGCAATCCTCGATCAAACTCCGTTCTATGGTGAAATGGGCGGTGAGGTAGGCGATACAGGTGTTCTGATCAATGACCAGGAGACCATCAGGGTTATTGATACCAAGAAGGAGAATGGTGTAAGCGTACATATCCTCGAGCGTATACCGACCAATCCCAATGCTGAGTTCATGGCATGTGTTGATTTAGAGGCACGACGTGCTATCGAAGCCAATCATACATGCACGCATCTGCTGGATCAGGCTCTAAAGGAGGTCCTCGGCGAGCACGTCGAGCAGAAAGGCTCTTTGGTTACAGCCAATTCCTTGCGTTTCGACTTTTCGCATTTCGAGAAAGTCACTGCAGAGCAGCTTCGCGAGGTAGAACATCTTGTCAACGAACGTATACGTCAGGACTTGCCTCTACAGGAGTATCGCAATACACCTATAGAGGAAGCAAGGAAATTGGGAGCTATTGCCCTGTTTGGAGAAAAGTATGGCGATAAAGTACGTGTAATTCAGTTCGGAAACAGTGTCGAGTTCTGTGGTGGATGCCATGCAAGCAGTACGGGCCGTATAGGTATGGTTCGTATTCTGAGTGAGAGCAGTGTCGCCGCAGGTGTTCGCCGTATCGAGGCAATTACAGGCAAGGCTGTCGAGGACATGATTGATAAGACTCAGGACCTGGTGGCTGACTTGAAGGCTCTCTTCAACAACGCACCCGATCTGATGTCTACAATCCAGAAAGCCATTAATGACAATGCCGAACTCAAGAGGCAGGTCGAGGAGTTCAAGGCAGCCAAGACGCAGGAGTTAAAGAAAATTCTGATCGAAAAGGCACAGGAGCGTAATGGCGTTAGGATAATCAGTGGTGTTGCCCCTATTGATGCGCAGACAGCCAAGGACATTGCTTTCCAGTTGCGTGCACAGTTTGCAGAAAAACTGGTAGTTGTGCTTGGAGGCGATTCATGCGGTAAGCCTTCCCTTACAGTATGCTTCAGTGACGATATGGTTGCTGCAGGAAATGATGCAGGCAAACTGGTACGCGAGGCCGGTAAACTGATTCAGGGCGGCGGCGGTGGCCAGGCACACTTTGCAACCGCAGGCGGTAAGAATCCAGACGGCCTGAAAGCTGCAACTGACAAGCTTATTGAGTTATTAACAATATAATTAACCACCTAAACTATTTACTATTATGAAAAAGAACACATTGCTCTATTGTCTGGTGACATTAGCAATAGGTTATGCACTCGGTGCATTTTTGGGACTTCCATGTGGAGTAACCCCATCAGCTATCAGCGGAGATGTAAACGGTCTGTCGGCTTATAATCCCTATAACGAGATTATCACTTCTCCTGATTACATGTGTTTCCAGAAGCGCTATGTACATGACAAGGATGCCCAGGAACGCACAATTGCATCTCTTCGCATCATGTACTCACGCATAGCAGAGTTTAATTCTCTTTACCGCATGGTATGTATGTCTACAGCAGATAATGACAATGTCCAGGATGGTCTTGAATCGTTGACTGATGTGGCATTGCACAATTCAGAGTCATTTGATGCTGCAGCTCAGGCTCTTCAGGCAGCTATTGATTTGCAGAACGGTGCTAAGGTTGACTTGAAAAAGGCACTGCAAAATGCCAAGATTGCTTACGCTGCAATTGAGTCACAGATTGCAGGTGGCAAGGCTTTTGTTGCTTCCGTAGACCGTTTCATCACACCGGACAATCTTCTGGATAACATTATGGTAGCAACAACACGTGACATGGTTGCAAGTCACTGCTCAGTAAATGCAACTCTGGCACAGAATGATGCAGAGATTGACTATTGGAGCAGTATGTCAGTATTGGCTCCAGAGGTTAATATGGCAAGCAAGTGACATTCAGCATCCTTCCGGCATTAGCAGCGTTGCTGCCCATAATCGCATATCTGGGAGTCCTGCAGATATATGACGCATTTTCCATGACTCGTTGGCGTAAGCTGACGAGTCATGCTATATGGGGAGCCATAGTCACCCTTATAACATACGCACTTGTTTTATTGTGGCGCTATTTCCATGATGGTCAGCCTTGGACAGGACTGCTGCCTTCAGTATTGATTGAGGAGTTCCTCAAGGCTTTTGTTCTCATTATTCTGGTAAGCCGCAGACATATTGCCTTTCTTGCCGAGGCACAGATCTATGGGCAAGCTGTAGGTGCCGGCTTTGCTTTTGTCGAGAACATCCTGTATCTGTCACTCTTTCCCGATATAGGAATCGGTACTGCCATTGTTCGTGGCATGGGAACCAGTATGTTGCATATGGGATGTACGTCCACAGTTGTTTCACTATGGCTTCTCCTACCATGGAATGAAGAAACCCAGAGGTACGATATACGCTGGAATTATTTGTTCGGCATATTGTTGTTCATACCATCCGTTGCCATACATTATGTATATAATATGTGGCTGTTCTCACCTGCTGCACAACTGCTGGCTGTCATAGCAATATTTTTCCTGATCTATAGCATTGTCGGACTTATCAGCGAACGGCTCACATTGCGCTGGCTGGATGTTTCCATTCAGTCCGATGTGGTCCTGCTTCAGGCCATCCAGGAAGGGAAATTATGTGATACGCATTCGGGAATGTATCTCGAAACCATACGGGAACGTTTCGATCCTCTTGTATTTTTTGATATGTGTGTATATGTGCAACTATATATCGAACTGCTTATTGCAGGCAAGAGCCGTCTCATGCTGCGTGATGCAGGACTGCAAGTGGAAATGAGTGCAGAAGAGAAAAGAATGCACACAGAAAAACTGACCGAATTGCGTGCAATTTCAGCCCGTATCCCCCGAGTGGGACATTATCTGTTACGCCCCATCCTACATACATCTGTAAAGAACAGATGGGCGATGGAGCATTAGAAATCCTTTTTGATAATACTGTTTGTCACGCGTACGCTGCTTACCAGTTTGCCAGTGCTGGTAAATATGTCTACGTTCCATACATGACTGCTTCGTCCCAGATGTACAGGAGTCGCTACGGCGCGTACCGTGTCACCCTCATGTGCACTGCTAACATGATTACCCGAAACCTGCATACCCACAGCCAGTTCTCCGGGTTTACACACGATTAGGCTTCCAAGTCCTGCCAGTGTTTCAGCCAAGGCCAATGAAGCACCTCCAGCCAGTATGCCGAAAGGTTGTCTGGTACGCCCGTCTACTGGCATTGTCCCCTCTACACGTTTGGGACTGGCAAACGTATATTGCATACCCAGGGTCCCCATCAGAGTGTTCTTGTTCTGTGCATTCAACACATCAACAGGAACCTCCATGTCCTCCTCTGGTTTCTCCTTCTCCTCCTCAAAGGCACGTTCAATTGCCAATGCTGCACCATCCTCATCATTTGACAGCGTTGTGAAGTCAGCACACCGGCGTACTTCTTCACTGGCATTGCCCATTGCAACACCCACACCAGCCATTTGCAGCATATTGATGTCGGCACGGCCGTCACCTATGGCAAGCACCTCGTTCATGCTTATGCCCAGTATCTGTACCAGGGCACTCATGCCATAGCTCTTGCCCACCTGATATCCTACAATCTCCAGCAGATATGGATTTGAATGGATGGTGTCTAGAACACCGTTCAGATGACGCTGGAAATACTGGTCCAATGCACCCAGGGCCTGTTCGTCTTCATTAACAATCATAACCTCAAACGGCCAGTGCTTCTTCTCACCGTTCTTCGGGTCAAACTCCGAGGCGAGATCATCCACTTGTCTTAGTTTCAGACCATTCATCTGGGCCTCGTCAATAATGTGCTCATTCGTGATGTCTGTAGCAACAACCTCGTCCTTGTAGTAATAAGCCAGATGGCAGCCGCTCTTTGCTGTTTCCTTTTCCAGATACGGAATCATCTGCGGGTCTATCCTGCGCTCAAAAAGCACCTTTCCCGTACTTGCTTCGGTAACCTTGGCGCCATTGTAGCTTATGATGTATCCGTCGTTAAAATCAAGGTCAATAGCACTTGCAAATGGCAGTATTCCATGAGTCGGACGACCGCTGGCCAATGCTATTTTCACTCCATTCTGCTGAACCTTGCGCAATGTTTTTATTGTGCGTTCTGTCATCTCACGGTTGCTGTTCAGCAAGGTGCCGTCTACATCCAGTACAAGAAGCTTGAAATCCATAACGTTTTTTCTTAGATTTAAGGTCTTAAGCAAGAAAGCCCCACACTATTGTGTGAGGCTCCTTTTTTGTTGGGCTACCCGGACTCGAACCAGGAAAGGCAGGACCAGAATCTGCAGTGTTACCATTACACCATAGCCCAGAATTGCAGGTGCAAATGTATGGTAATTTTTATTAACCTCCAAATATTTTAGCGAAAAAAGTGTGAAAAATCTTTGAAACAGCACTTGACAATTTGTAAATTGTCATTAAAATTGTATCTTTGCGCCCGTAATTTTATATTTATTAGAAACTTAAATTCAGTAGATGTACATCAAGGGAAAAGATGTGTTGACAGATGCTGTAATCGAAGGATTGCAGGACAAGAAAGCGAGCCGTATAGTGGTTGCCGACCTCACAGGCATTGAAGACACGGTGTGCCGTAAGTTCATTATTGCCCAGGCAGGCAGTACTACCCAGATACACGCTTTAGCTATCAGCGTCGGAGACAAGGTCCGACAGTTATGCCAGACACGTCCTCTTGCAGTCGAAGGGATGCGTCAGGCCGTATGGGTTGCCATGGACTATGCTGATGTCATCGTGCATATCTTTCTTCCCGAAGAACGTGCTTTCTACGATTTAGAGCATCTCTGGGCAGATGCAGAACTCACCGAATTACCTGATTTAGACTAATGGCGAACGAACAGAAAAATAAGAAAAACAAGGGCAAGCAGTCCTCGTTCAATTTTACTTGGATATATATCATAATTGCCACCGTATTGGGATATCTGTTTATCAATGGTGGCGGACAGTTGGAAAATGCCGGTAGCCGTGAAGTCAACTACACCAAGTTCCAGAAATACGTACGCGAAGGCTATGCCCAGCGTATCGTAGCAGACAAGGACGGCGGTACTGTTACCATGTATGTCCAGCGCGACCATATCCGCGAGGTATTTCCTACAACTCAGGATTTCAAGGGCAAGACGCCGACCGTTACAGCCCAGTATCCAAGTGACGACCGACTGGATGATTTCCTTGAATCCGAGCGCAAGGCCAAGCACTTCTTAGGCGAGGTGGAGTATCGCCACAGTGACGATTCTACATGGTGGAACATATTCTTTAACCTTGCTCCCATGGCCGTAATAATATTTGTATGGATATTCCTGTTGCGCCGAATGGGGGGAGGAAGTTCTGGCAACTCCGGCAGTTCGGGATTTTCCGGTCCGATGAGCATTTTTAGCGTTGGCAAGAGCCGTGCCAGACTTGTAGACAAGGACGAGGAGAACAAGGTCACTTTCAAGGACGTTGCTGGACAGGAGGGCGCCAAGCAGGAAGTACAGGAAATTGTCGATTTCCTTAAGAATCCTGCAAAATATACCGATTTGGGAGGTAAGATTCCCAAGGGCGCATTACTCGTAGGTCCTCCGGGAACAGGTAAGACCCTTCTCGCCAAGGCCGTTGCGGGAGAAGCCGATGTACCGTTCTTCTCAATGAGCGGCAGTGATTTTGTCGAGATGTTTGTCGGTGTAGGCGCCAGCCGTGTACGTGACCTTTTCTACAAAGCCAAGGAGAAGGCTCCCTGTATCATATTCATCGACGAGATAGATGCCGTTGGCCGGGCCCGTGGCAACAGGATGTCTATCGGAGGCAATGATGAACGCGAGAATACGCTCAACCAGCTCCTAACCGAGATGGATGGTTTCGGGACTAATAGCGGAGTCATCATCCTTGCTGCCACCAACCGTGCTGACATACTTGATCAGGCCTTGCTGCGTGCAGGCCGGTTCGATCGCCAGATACATGTAGACCTTCCGGATGTCAACGAGCGCCGTGCAATTTTCGAGGTACATCTCCGTCCTATCAAGAAGGCTGATGACCTTGACCTGGATTTCCTGTCACGCCAGACACCAGGCTTCAGTGGTGCAGATATAGCCAATGTATGTAACGAGGCAGCACTTATTGCCGCCCGCCACTCCCACGCCACCGTTACCAAGGAAGATTTTCTCAGTGCCGTGGACCGCATCATAGGCGGTCTGGAGAAAAAGACCAAGGTCATGACATCTGACGAGAAGCGTACTATAGCTATCCACGAGGCAGGACATGCCACAGTCAGCTGGCATCTTCAGTATGCCAACCCGCTGGTCAAGGTTACCATTGTCCCACGCGGCAGAGCCCTCGGAGCAGCATGGTATCTGCCCGAGGAACGTCAGATAACCACACGCGAGCAGATGCTTGACGAGATGTGTGCAACTCTGGGCGGACGTGCTGCCGAAGAGATTTTTACAGGTCACATCAGTTCAGGTGCTATGAACGATCTCGAGCGCGTAACCAAGCAGGCATACGGTATGGTAGCATATATGGGTATGAGTGACAAACTTCCCAACCTATGCTATTACAATAACAATGAATACCAGTTCCAGAAACCATACAGCGAGGATACAGCCCGTGAGATAGATGCCGAGGTCAAGAGGATTATTGCTGAGCAGTACGCCCGTGCCAAGGCACTTCTCAGCGAAAAGGCAGCAGGCCATGGTCAGCTGGCAGGAATCCTGCAGGAGCGCGAGGTAATCTTTGCAGATGATGTAGAGAATATCTTTGGTAAGCGCCCTTGGGTAAGCCGTACCGAGGAACTGCTTGAGGAGAACAATGGTGAAGCAGATGCAACCACAGAAGCAGATGCCAAATCCTAAAAACATATCTTTCAATCCCTGAAATATGAAAAACTTGATATTACGAACCCTTACAGGCATATTGTATGTAGTGCTTGTCGCAGGCAGCATTTCATTCAGCCCATACTCATTCGGTGTCCTTTTTGCAGCAGCAACAGCACTTGTTACACTCGAGTTCTGCTCTATCATCAGTGCTCGCGGTGAGTTCCAGTTGAATTCACTCATCACAACCCTCGCCTCCATGCTGATGTTCTTTGGCTTCTTTGCATGGAACAGCGGATATGCACAGCAACTACTGCTGCCAGGCATGGTCTTTCTTCCATATATAGTGACTATAGCATACCTTTTCATCAGCGGACTGTATCTGGATCGCACACATGCACTTGATGTATGGGCATATACCATGATGTCGCAGATTTACATAGCACTCCCGTTCTCCCTACTTACATGCATAGCCTTTATCCCGTACCCGTTGGGAGCACTGGGAGTAGCATACGTATGGATGTATCCATTGGCAGTATTCCTGTTCCTGTGGGCCAGTGACACAGGTGCATATTGTGTAGGTTCGCTTCTGGGCAGGAAGATTCCATACAGGTTGTTCCCAAGTATCTCGCCCAAGAAGAGTTGGGTAGGCAGCATAGGCGGTGGTCTCCTTGCCATACTCGTAGCAATCCCTGTATCCATTTTCGAACCCTCTATGACCATCTGGCAATGGATAGGCTTTGCCCTCGTCGTAACCGTCTTCGGAACATGGGGCGACCTGGTTGAAAGCCAGATCAAGCGCACCCTTGGTATCAAGGACAGCGGCAATATCCTGCCAGGGCATGGCGGCCTTCTGGACCGCTTCGACAGTTCCCTGCTTGCCATACCTGCTGCAGTGATATACATCTTTACCATGTGGATGGGATAATACACTCATACCTTAAATCCTAATACTCCGTTATGCGCAAGATTCTTATTGTCATGTGTCTGGCATTGACGTTAGGCACTGTACATGCAGCAGTTGTCGAGAATCCACAATCAGTATGCGAGATGCTCGACCGCATAGGCGGCCACGGAACGTCCAAACGTATCATTACACAGTTGGACCAGAGCCTTGCAACTGTGCAGGGCGAGTTCTTCATACTCACCTCCCGGCATGGCAAGCCATGCATCAAGGGCAGTTCGATATCAGCCATAACAACAGGCATAGGATGGTACCTTAACCACATCGCACACGTTAACCTGTCATGGAACAATGCCGTTCGTACCCGTCTTACAGATATCCATTTGCCAATACCTGTCATAGAGGAGCGCCACAAATCAGATGCCGACTACCGCTACTACCTCAATTATTGTACCTTTGGCTATAGCATGACCACATGGGACTGGGAGCGCTGGCAGCAGGAGATAGACTGGATGGCCCTGCATGGAATCAATATGCCATTGCAAATCATAGGGCTTGAAACCGTATGGCGCAATTTCCTTATAGAGGATTGCCATTATTCCGAGACCCGCGCCGAAGCCTTTATTCCAGGTCCCGCATATACGGCATGGTGGGGAATGAACAACCTGGAAGGGTGGGGCGGCGATGCAGGAGACCATGCACATGGTGTTACCGATAACGCATGGTATCAGCGACAGGCCGATCTTGCTTCCAAGATTGTAGAACGCGAGCATGCCTTGGGTATGCAACCTGTTTTGCCCGGTTTCAGCGGTATGATGCCAAGCAATTTTCCCGGAGCCGAAAGCCAAGGCAAATGGTGTCAGTTCCAGCGCCCTTATATAATGGACCCGTCCAATCCCGATTTTCAGAACCTTGCTGCTGCATACTATCGCCAGCTGGCAAAGGTAATGGGGCATAGCAAATATTACAGCATGGACCCGTTCCACGAGGGAGGTCTGATCTCCAGCGGTAAATACAGCGATGGATACACTGCCATTTTCCGTGCCATGAACAATAATTGCGGTCATGATAGTAAATGGGTCATACAGCAATGGCAGTGGGGTGCTCATCAGCGTACCAGCCTTAATTCTGTACCGGCAGGACGTCTCATAGTGCTTGACCTTTTCAGTGACGGCGATCCTAAGTTTGACTCATATCAGGGATATGCTCCGCAGCATGCTGTATATTGCGCAATTCCCAATTTTGGAGGACGTACAGGCTTTTTTGGGCGTATACCCAAGATGGCCGACAATTACTTCACCTACAAGAGCAAATACTCCACCATCCGTGGTATAGGAGCAGCCCCCGAAGCCATCGAGCAGACACCTGTTGTCTATGACCTGTTGTTCGAACTTCCGTGGACCAATGGACAGAAACCTGACTGTGACCAGTGGATATGCGACTATGCACTGGCACGCTACGGATGCGAGAATCGAAAAGCAGCCGAAGCATGGCTGCTGCTCCTGCATTCAGCACTTAACAACACCACGACCCTGCAAGGTCCACACGAAGCAGTTGTATGCGGACGTCCCTCGCTCCGTATCAATGCCGTAAGCACATGGGGCGGAACACACATCTTCTATAATCCCAAGGATATGCAGCAGGCAGCATGGACACTGCTTGAAGCCGGAGCAGGCAAGATGAGTGCCTTGGGCCGCGAGAACTACAGCTTTGACCTCTGTGACATAGCACGTCAGGCAGTAACGGATTATTCACAGGAGCTTCTGGACAGTATACGAGTTGCGCACGAACAGGGTAACCAAGCCATGTTCCAGACACAGATCCGGCGTTTCCTGTCCCTGATTCTCGACCTTGACGTCCTGCTCGGAACAAACCGTATGTTCCGTCTTGGTAACTGGACCCAGACAGCACGCAAGGCAGCAGCCGAGGTGCAAGGTGCAACCACAGCCACACCGGACTGGTACGAACTGTATAATGCACGCCAATTGATAACTACATGGGGTGGTCGGGATGCCAGTGAACGTGCAGGCCTTCGTGATTACAGCTATCGCCAGTGGCAAGGCATGCTTAGCGATTTCTACTATCCCCGATGGCAGTATTATTTCAGCCACAATTTGCAGGCACCACAGGATGGATGGTTCCCGATGGAATGGCGCTGGGCACACGATGCCAGTGTTCAGTACACAGCCAAGCCCGCAGGTAATACACGTACCGAGGCAGCACGTATACTCAAAAAATACCTTCCTATAGGAAACTAGATCAGTTAGCCCTCATCTTGGCTTCCATTTCCTTCAGTTCAGCCTTCAGGGCCTGAACCTTTTTCTCAAGCATGTCCACCAGGGCATTGCCCTTCTTGCTGCTTGTTGACAGGAATCCCAAGTTGTTCTCGTAAGTCTTGATTTCAGCCTTCAACTGTTCGTATGCACGTTGCAGGCGCTGGCTGTCACCTCCTGCAGCCTCTTTTATACGCTGTACACGGACTGCAGCACGTGCAACCATGCGGTTAGAACGTGCACTCTCGTACAGTTTGTCGCATACCTCCTGATAGGCATTATATATTTTGTCCTTCTCCTTGAAGGGCACATGACCTATTTCATTCCATTTCTGTTGCAACTCCTTCACGGCATCGATGACAACTTCCTTGCCATCTTCTGCCAATACCTGCAACTGCTGGATAATCTCCTTCTTGGCCTGTAGGTTCTGCTG
>OMQX01000097.1 GCA_900313335.1 uncultured Prevotellaceae bacterium | reverse complement strand
CCTGCCCGGCGAAGGACACTACCAGCGCATGCAGACAGCACGCCAGTGGGGTTTCAACGTCAGCAACGACATCAAACTATGCGACACCCTGCAGGATGTATGGGACTACATTACATACTGGGACACACACCGCAAGGAGCTGCCCGTTGCAACCGACGGTATTGTTCTCAAGGTCAATTCCCTTGCACAACAGCGTTCGCTGGGCATGACCGCAAAAAGCCCGCGCTGGGCAATAGCATATAAATTCCAGGCCGAACAGGCAAGCACCACGCTGCACGAAGTGACATTCCAGGTCGGCCGTACCGGAATCATAACCCCCGTAGCCAACATGGCACCTGTGTTGCTGTCGGGTACAATGGTACACCGCGCAACACTACACAACCAGGACGTAATGGACAGCCTGAACCTGCACATCGGCGACAATGTGCTGATAGAAAAAGGCGGAGAGATAATCCCGAAAATTGTTGACATAGACTGGGAGCGGACCAATAGTGAGCACCGTGGTGCAAAGATTGACTTCATCACACACTGTCCGGTATGCGGGACTCCCCTGCAACGGAACGAGGACGAAGCCTCGACCTTCTGCCCCAACGACCAGGAGTGCGCCCCTCAGATAATCGGAAGGCTGGAACATTTTGTATCGCGTAAGGCCATGAATATCAACATGATTGGCTCCGAGCTGATAAATTCGTACTTTAACAGCGGGCTGCTGCATGACGTATCGGACTTCTACTACATGCAGCACGATGCCAAGATCCAGCAGTCAATAGAGGACAGCAAGCAGGTGCCGTTCGAGCGCGTCCTCTTTGCACTGGGCATACGCTTCGTCGGAGAGATTGCCGCCAAAGTGCTGGCACGAAAGTACAAAGATATTGACAGCCTAAGCCAGGCAAGCATGGAGTCGCTACTTGAGACAGACGGTATCGGACAGGTCATAGCCGCCAGTGTATACTCATACCTGCACGACGGGAAGAACATGGCACTCATCAACCGCCTGCGTCAAGCCGGCCTGCAGTTCGCACTCAGCGAGACACAGCTCACACTGCACAGCAATATACTGGAGGGACAGACCGTAGTAATCAGCGGTGTGTTCGAACATCATTCGCGAGACGAATACAAACGTATGATCGAGCAGCACGGAGGCAAGAACTCCGGCTCAATAAGCGCCAAGACCAGCTTCATACTGGCAGGTGACAACATGGGACCCGCAAAACTGGAAAAAGCAAGCAAGCTGGGCATACGTATTGTAAACGAAAACGAATTCCTTGCAATGATAGAATGACCCACAACCTACAATTCACGATACAGCAATTGCTCCCCTACATCAACTGGGTATATTTCTACCATACATGGGGAATAAAGGAGGAGTCTGCAAGCGAATTACGTAACGAGGCCGGTACCGTGCTACGGCAATGGGCAGACGAAGGACGGCATGCAAACTTCCGCGTCTCACTGATGCCAGCCAACTCCAACGGAGAAGACATTGTTATTACCTCATCATACGAAGGCGGCTGGAACGGTATCATACCCCTACTGCGCCAACAGCATCCGCCATATCTGTGTCTGTCCGATTTCCTGCCGCCTGCCGGCATGGAACCACAGACAATAGGCATCTTTGCCAGCAGTGTACCATTTGCCGTACAGGGACTTCTGGAGCAGACACTTGCAGACAGGCTGGCCGAAGCAGCAGCAGAACTGGGGCACCAGCACACACGTCGCAAACTGTGGGGATATGCGCCGGATGAAGACCTCACACCACAGGAACTGTTTGCCGAACGCTATCAGGGCAAGCGTCCCGCCGTAGGGTATCCCTCCCTACCCGACCAGAGCCTGATATTCGTCCTGGCAGATATACTGGATTTCAAGGACATGGGCATTACCCTCACGGAAACCGGAGCAATGATCCCCCATGCCAGCACGGCAGGCCTTATGCTGTCCCACCCCAAGGCACAGCATTTCAGCATCGGCACCATAGGTCAGGACCAGCTGCAACAATATGCACAACGCCGCGGAGTACCTGTCGGAGAGATACGTCCATTCATAAAGGTAAAGTACTGATGAAACGAGCCATCATCATTGCTCTCCTATCACTTGTTTCATTAACAGGGCGAGCGCAGGATGTGACTGGGGCTTTCCGTCCGCTGACGGACAGGCTGAATGCCTTTGGACAGACTATCCCACAGGAGAAGGTCTATGTCCACATGGACAATACCAGTTATATGATTGGCGACACTATCTGGTTCACGGCTTATACGCGGCAGACCAATACAGGAAAGCCTTCGGATGTGAGCGGTGTGCTTTATGTGGAGCTCTACGGGCATGAGGGCTATATGATAGAGCGCAAACTGATCCAGATGAAGGAGGGACGTGGCAATGGTTTCTTCGCGCTGACAAACCAGATTCAGTATGCGGGCTTCTATGAACTGAGGGCCTACACACGCTGGCAACTGAATTGGGGAGTCTTCGAACACAAACATACGGGCAAGCTGAAATTTGAATCCAAGCGGCAGGAAGAGGAGTACTACCGCGACTATGAGAAGCTCTACAGCCGCGTGTTTCCGGTCTATGACAAGCCCGTTGAACCGGGAGAATACAATCGTGACATGTCGCTGAGAGCATTGCGCAGAAGCTACGAGACAGAACCGGAGAAACGCGAACTGAGGCTCTCGCTCTACCCCGAAGGCGGTAATCTGGTGGAAGGCTTGCCTTGCAGAATCGCATTCGAAGCCTGTTGGGATAACGGAGAATGGGCAGAAGGCAGGCTGGTTTTTGGAAGCGATTCGGCAAATGTCATGAACCGGGGAAGGGGACTTTTCGAGGTCATTCCGCAAAAAGGAATGGAGCAAGAGGTTCTCTTTGTGGCAAGAGAGGGACAGACAGTCAGGGCAAAACTGCCAAAGGCGGAAAAGACGGGTATTTCACTACGCCTGGAACAAGACAACGACCATTGGTATTCTCGTATTTGCTATACAGCAGACCTCTCGGCAGACAATCTGGCTCTGAGCCTTATGCACGAAGGCAGGTTGGCAGATGTGCGCATGCTGTCGGAGCAGACTGATGTGGAAAAGGGTTGCCCTTATATTATAGACGACGCGCTTCTTACTGAGGCTGGTGTTTATCAGCTGACTGTCTTTGACGCTCAGGGGCGTGTCTATGCAGACAGGCTCTTCTTTGCGAGAGGCAGAGATGGCTTGCAGCCGACGTTGGACATCCATGGACTGAAGGACGAATACGAGCCATACGAATCTGTTAATTTGACAATAAAGGGAAAGACGGGAGGTGCTTTTTCCATTTCCGTCAAGGATGATATGCGGCGGGACTTTCTTTATGATGACAGCAGCATTTTGACGGAAATGCTCCTGTCAAGCGAAATTCGCGGTTTTGTTCCTCAACCGGGATGGTATTTTGAAGAAGATGACGAGGAACATCGTTCGGCTCTGGATCTCCTGATGATGACGCAAGGTTGGCGACGCTTTGACTGGCAGAGCATGGCGGTCAAGGGGAGCTGGGACATGACTCAGCCAGCAGAAAAGGCTCCCATCCTGATAGGCAATACGTTCAGGAACATCAACACAGAGGGTATGTTCCTTGAGAGTATCAATTCGAAGATTCCGCATAAAAGGGCGCGTGAAGAAACTGAATACAAGAGGGCTGTTAACGAGAAAGAACAAAGTAAAGCAAAGCGAAAGGAGCTGAAAGTTCATGCGGAAATAGTGGCTGTGGATGCAAACACCTCTTTCGTTGGTGAGGTCAAGACGGATCTGAACGCATTCCGTATCCAGCTGCCACCCTTCTACGGTCCCTCGGTGCTCTTCATCAGCGTTGCCGACACCACAAAATGGAAGAAAGGCAAACCATACACATGGATACAAGCAGAACCCTACGATGAGAAAACGGATTATATGTTCATGCCGGCAAGCAGGAAATTAAAGAACAGGTTTTATGTCGACCGGGCAGATTATCTGGCCCGGATCAGCTGGCCTTATCCAAGGTTCGTGAAACCCTATAACTTTTACCAGAACCATTTGGCTCCAGCTCCCTCGAAGAATATGAAGGCGAACAGAAAATCGTCAGTACTCCTTGACGAAACACTCATGCGCGAGGTGACTGTGAGGGCAAGGCGGCACACGCTTCGTAAGTTTGACGATACATGGCCTATCCTCTGCATTGATGCATTGGAGGCAAATAATATTGCAAAGGACTGCGGCCTTGGCTTCATGGAGGTTATGGTAGGAGACTACGGCGTTGGCGCTCCGAGTAACGACGGAGGTATCAGGGGAGAGCCTACATTCGAAATACGTTATGGTTATGGAATGACTCGCCGGATGCTGATGGACAAGAAAATCCCCCAAGATTCAATCTATGCCAGGAAGTACTTGAAATCAGGCTCCTTCAGAATAACACCTCCGACTTTGGGGCCGATGGGCATTGGAGAGTTTGGCGCGGAAAACTCCGGGCTCTCTCCTGGCGAATCCATGGAGTATATGGGAAGCGGAGTATGGGACAAATATGTGCTTTATTCCGACTATAGTCCGCGTATGGAAGGCAACAAGCAGTATTTTGGAGCCAATGAGCCAAAGACAAAATTGGTTAGATATCCTTTCCCCGATGGTTCACGACGTATAACCTATCGCGACCGCCGTTACATCCTCGAAGGCTTTGCATATCCGGCAAAATTCTACAATCCAGATTACTCCAGGCAGACACCGCCCGTTCCGACGGATTACCGCCGTACGCTATATTGGAACCCCGATCTGAAATTGGACGAGAATGGAGAAGCCTGCATCACGTTCTATAACAACAGCCGTCAGACAACACTTTCCGTTGAAGCCGAAGGTCAATGCCCGGACGGCACCTTGCTATGGACACGATGAAGCAAGCTCTCTACTGAGGTGAGCGCCTCAGAGTTTCGGGTATTATTCCAGTTTCTTTGCCGGCCAGCCGTAGTCCTGGTACATTGTGGCCTGGATGTCGTGCTTCCTGACATATTGGGCCAATACCTTGGCTCTCAGCTTCTCGCGCCTTGCGTCGTCGCTGTTGACTGTCTGGAAGGTGTCGTACTTGTCACCGAAAATGCGCTTTGCGCTGGGGACATTGTCCGAGCCGTCCTCGACTGGGTCAAAGGATGCTACGGCGAATCGGCTTCCTGTCTTGCGGATGTGCATCAATCCGGGATGGCTGCCGCCGGAAACGCATTTAAGGGTGTCGCCGACATGATTGTAGTTGAATACCCAGAAGTCGCCCCATACCTTGATATCGTCTTCATTGCTTTCATCCAGCCCTATTATGGTGTAGAAGGGGACGCAATACTTGCCCTTGGCATACTGACTGCCGATTTCTTGGGTGAGATAAGCATCAATGGCAGGGGAATAGTCTGCCTGGTCCTTGGCATAGCCGACAGGATTGT
>OMQX01000098.1 GCA_900313335.1 uncultured Prevotellaceae bacterium | reverse complement strand
TACCCCCTGATGACAGACGGCGTAGGCAACATCGACGGCGTAACACCCGGTCCTCCAAACGACCTCCAGTCCTTCAGCGGCCAGATTACCAACCTCACCTTCCTGCTCTCATCGCAGTGCAAGGGAGCAGTAGCCTTCGGTGAATACTTCATCGTACTCAACTACTACATCGTAGGCGAGTTCGGTCCCGACTGGTACGACCACCTGGACGAGATGACCACCACCGCATACTGCCTCAAGCAGCGCACCGTGCGCGACAACATCTTCAAGGCCTTCAAGCAGTTCGTATGGGGCATCAACCAGCCTGCCGGCAACCGCAGCTATCAGTCCCCCTTCACCAACGTCAGCTACTACGACCACACATATTTCGAATCCCTGTTCGGTGATTTCTGCTACCCCGACGGCACACGCCCCGAGTGGAAGGCCATAGACACCCTGCAGCGCATGTTCATGAAGTGGTTCAACCAGCTGCGCCTCAAGCAGGTACTCACCTTCCCCGTCGAGACAATGGCAATGGTCTATGACCCCGAGACAGGTGACATCATCGACAAGGATTACAAAGACTTCACCGCCGAGATGTATGCCGAGGGACACTCCTTCTTCACATACATCAGCGACAGCGCAGACAGCCTTGCATCCTGCTGCCGGCTCAAGAACGAGCTTACCGAGAACACCTTCAACCCCACCAGCGGCCTTACAGGCGTCATGACCGGTTCATGCAACGTGATCACACTCAACATCAACCGCATCGTCCAGGACGCCAAGCGCACCATCTCGGGCACCGAGGGCGACCACAATTTCTACGCCTTCCTGCGCCTCTACCTGACAAACATCCTGGAGCGCGTATACAAGTACCACATTGCATACAAGACCATGCTCTACGAGATGGAAGACCGCAAGATGTTTGCCGCATCCAACGGCGGATACATCTACGTCAGCAAGCTCTACAGCACCATCGGCATCAACGGCCTTAACGAAGCAGCACGCTTCCTCGGCCTCACCGTAGGCAACAACCCGCAGTACATCGAGTTCCTGCAGGTAATCCTCGGTACTGTCAAGGAGCAGAACAAGCAGAACAGCATCAACGACAAGAAGCGCCCCTTCCTCTTCAACAGCGAAGTCGTGCCAGCCGAAGGCCTCGGAGGCAAGAACTACCACTGGGACAAGGAAGACGGCTACTGGGTTCCCGAGGACGAAAACCTCTACAACTCATACTTCTACAATGCACACGACGATACACGCGTATTGGACAAGTTCATCCTGCACGGCAAGCAGACCTACCAGTTCACCGACGGCGGCAGCGCCCTGCATTGCAACCTACAGGATCACCTGACCAAGGAGCAGTACCTCAAGCTCATTGACTTCGCCATCAAGAACGGCACCTCGTACTACACATTCAACATACCCAACTCCAAGTGCGAGGCATGCGGTCACATCATCAAGAAGCCAATCGATGTCTGCCCCTGCTGCGGTTCGACCAACATCACCCAGTACACACGCATTATCGGCTACCTGCGTCCAATCCCCGCCTTCGGCAGGGATCGCCAGATTGAAGCCGCCAAGCGCACCTACAGCTGTAACTTGGATTAATGCACATGCTCAAGTACGCAGACACCAAGGAAGTCTTTGCCGAGATTCCCGACGAGATAACCTTGGCCATCAGTATCAGTGGCTGCCCCATTCGTTGCAAAGGTTGTCATAGCAAATACCTTTGGGACGATGTGGGGGAGCCACTCTCCATTGACACCCTTTCCGCCCTCCTCACCGACCACATAGGCGTATCCTGCGTATGCTTCATGGGCGGCGACCAGGCACCCGACCAGATCAACACCCTTGCCCAATGGGTCAAGGACAACACCGACGTACGCACCGCCTGGTACAGCGGAGCCGACGAGATCAGCCCCGCCGTCAACCTCAGCAACCTCGACTACCTCAAGATAGGCCACTATTCCGAGAAGTCAGGTCCCCTCAACTCCCCCACCACCAACCAACTCCTTTGGCGCATAGAACACCAGGGGACAGAGAACCGGATGGTGAACATCACTTCACGTTTCTGGAAATAAACGGTTCAGCACATATCTGTGCAATCACCACCTTTCATCAACCGACGAGTCTCCTTTCTTGCCTCTTTCCATTTCGGATAGAACTGGTCCATCAGAGCATGGAAACGCAAATTATGGCTTGGTTCCAGCAAGTGACAAAGTTCATGAACCACCACATGCTCCAAGCACCAATCCGGCAGCAACAACAGGTAGGTTGAAAAGCAGATGCTACGTTCCTTCACATTGCACATACCCCAGCGGGATATCATAGGTTTAAAACTGATGGCAGACGGATTTACCCCCATCACCTTAGCATGCCGCTCCAACATAGGCTCAACCATTGCCATCAATCTTTCATTTGCCTCAATCTTCTGTGATTTTGTCGTTAACGGCAGCTGACTGTAGAAATCAGCTCTCTGTCTTAGTCGTTCAGAGGTTTTTCTTCTCGCCTCGGCAATCCATTCCTGATGCTGGCAGATAAATGCCTCCACCTCCCTTTTCGATATACCGAAAGGAGCCGACACATGCACATCACCATTCTTAGCAATCCGCATCGACAGTCTGCTTGTCCGTCTGAATGTCAATTGTATGGCCATGATTTATTCATTCTTCATCGGGCCATGGGCATGGAAGGCCGTTAACCCTTTCTGTTGGACGCTGGGCATTCATGCTTCGCAGCAGCTTACCCAGCTTGCGCGATAGACGACGGACGAGGGCAGGTCGCCGGGAACTGAGGTCGTGCTCCTCGCTGATGTCCTGACGGATGTTGTAAAGCTCTTTCCTCCCATCCTTATAATAGTAAATCAGCTTCCAGTCACCCAGGCGTATCGCACAATTCATATCGATACCGGGTCCGGCGTTCCCCCAGACATGAGGATAATTCCATACGAGAGCCCTTTTCCTGGACGGATTACCCGTTCCCTTGAGCAGTGGTACAAAGCTGCGCCCATCGACATTCTGAGGTACGCTATAGTTGCGGATGCCCGCCATCTCCAATATGGTGGGGAAGAAATCCTCTATGAGCAGGTATTTGTCGCAATGCACAGGCCCTTCCGTCACTCCTGGCCACCGTACTATCATAGGTTCGCGAATGCCGCCTTCCAACAACGAACCTTTGCCGCTTCGCAAAGGTGCATTCTGGGTATATAGCGGTTCGTCGCGCCACTGACTGCCCGTGGCATACCCACCGTTGTCGCTCATAAAGAGCACAATGGTGTTCTGCGCTTCTCCGTTTCGGTCAAGCCAGTCGAGGATGTCCCCCAAACTCTTATCCATGCCCTCGATAAGCGATGCGTAGGCAGCTTCCTTTTCCGACAAGCCCCGATGGCGATATTTCTCATAGAAACGCATGTCACGGTCTATAGGTACATGAACGGCATAGTGCGAAAGGTAGAGGAAAAAAGGCCGGGCGGAGTGGCAGGCACTGAAAGAATCGAGTTCTGCAATGGCTTCCTTAGTCAGCGCATCAGTAAGGAAGGTTCCAGACCCCCAATACTTCTGCAGTCCGGGAACAGCAAACTGTGCCGTAGGATTCCCGTCAGCATCGTGACCATAGTTCAGTTCACTTAGATAAGTAGCAGGACCTCCTGCTGCATGACCTGCAATGTTTACCTCGAAGCCGAAATGCTCCGGACGCTCACCAGGTGTATCCTGCGCCCCCCAGTGTGCCTTGCCACAATGTATAGTGTGATAGCCATTCTCTCGCAGAATATCCACAAAAGAGCGGGCAAGAAAAGTGTTAGGCACACCATCTGTCTGACAAATCCCATTGTAGTTCCATTCGGGTGGCACCAGGTAATCATCCGATTCGTCAGTCATCTGTCCACGCCTAAACGTCCAATTCGTCACATGATGACGGACGGCATTGGACCCCGTCAACAGCGAACACCGGCTGGGCGAACTGATAGGACTGGCGTATGCCTGCGTGAACATCATTCCATGTCTGGCCAAACGCTCCATATTGGGTGTTTCGTAGATAGAATTAAGCCGTGTGCGCTGCGTCCAGAAAGGCAACGATGTATCCTGCCAGCCCATATCATCCACCATAAACAAAATGATATTAGGCCTATCATGTTGTGCGTTAACAGAGGCAGCGAAAAGAACCGCCGTTGCCTTTGCCGATACACCGAGGCATTTTCCCACTACCCTCACTCTTGCCATACACCTTCGTTCCATTAGACAGCACTCAGGCAGTTGCTACTTTTCGTAGTGACTCTCCTCGCCCGAATCGTCTGTTCCAAGAACAAGCAAGAGAATTATCGCCAATATCGGAGTGGACAATATACTGAGGATTATCCACAGCACAGCCGAGCGGTGACGTTTCTGGGCCATGACAGCCACCAGGACATATAAACCGACCCAAACACCAATAGCAAACAATCCAAACAGGAAAACTGCTATTGATATTTTCAGGAGAGAAGACATAATGCCCTCACTCACATCCTTGTACGACCGCATAACATCCGATATTGCCACGTCCGCATCATCATCCGCATCATCATCCGCATCATCATCAATTATGCCGTTGTAATCCTTCAGCTCAAACCTGATTTTGAAAGAATGTGATTCACCGGGAAAAGCCTCCGATTTGTAGTAATTATAACGGTGCTCACGCTCATAGGCAGGAATGTCCAGCTTTCTTGTCATTCCCGGAGCTATGTCAACCTCCTCTTCAAAATCCTCGTAGTCAATAGGATTTTCCGCCATATCCAGATAAGTAATCCTGAATGACACATTATGGATATCCCTGTCTGTATTGTTCTTCAAGGCAAGTGTACCTTCCCTGTCCATCCAACTCTGTTCATAGGACACCATCGTGATGTCATTCCCGTTTACCTGCGCAAAGGAACAAGCGAAGAGCATGATGCTCAAAACAAAAGCATATAATCTTTTCATAACATTAGACCTTATTACTTAGATAATAATGAAACCTGTCTTCTGCAAAGTTAGGAATTAATCCCTAATACCAGCTCATTCCTGCAATAAATATTTGCTCAATCAAAAAATTATAACTCTATGTTCAGGAAATGTATCATGCGGTTAGGGGTTATGGGGTTAGGGGTTAGCGGTTAGCCGTTAGGGGTTAGCGGTTGACTTCGTCGACCCTCTTAATACTCCCGAAGCTCTGGGATCGTCCCGCAGGGGCAACATCGGTCAAGAGCTTCATGGTCGTCTTGGCGAGCGTTAGCGGAGGGGCTAAGAGCAACACAGCCTTTCTAGCGTAGAGAAACGGCTTATTGCTTTTTACAGCATGCCGTCCAGTTCGTCTATGTAACTCAGACAGAAATCCTCAAGTCCAATGTAGTAGATGCCATTTTCATCGTACCACGGTACAATATGATGACGCACAACGACTATCTTGCGGTAAGAATCGTTGATGCGTTGCAATGAATTGGTTTCCTGATTTCTTTTCTCCTCGTCAGGGATAGCAAAAGCAGACTGAATGTAGCAGCGACGGTTGCCCCTATTAACCACAAAGTCAACCTCTAACTTGGTACGTTTGCTCTTGCCCTGTTTATCCTTATAATTATATTCCACGACACCTACATCCACGTTAAATCCACGAACACACAACTCGTTATAAATGACATTCTCCATCAGGTGCGTTTCCTCCTGCTGACGAAAGTTGAGTTGGGCATTTCGCAGCCCCACATCGGTAAGGAAATACTTTTGAGGGGTGTTTATATATTTCCTGCCTTTGATATCATATTGTCTAGACTGTCGTAACAGATAAGCCTCTGCAAAATAGCCCAGATATATGCTTATGGTAGCATCGTCTATCTTCGTTTGCTTTATGGTAGCAAAGGTGTTCTCTAGTTTCTTCGGGCTGGTCAGCGAACCGATGCTACTTGCCACAATGTTCAGAAGGTCATCCAGCACAGAAATATCCTTATGGATATGATTACGCTCTACTACATCAGTCAGGTATGTTTTACTGATCAAGTCATGAAGATACTGGCTTTTCTCCCTGTCTGTCTTCAATGCCATTACCCGTGGTAATCCGCCGTATGTGACATATTCTGCCCACGCACGACTCTTGTCACCCTGATAAGCAGAATAGAATTCCTTATACACCAGCGGGTTTACATGAATCTCATCACCTCTGTCCCTAAATTCTGTCATCACATCTGTCGATAGCATTTTCGAGTTGCTGCCAGTTACATAGACATCCACATTCTTGATTTCCAACAAACC
>OMQX01000100.1 GCA_900313335.1 uncultured Prevotellaceae bacterium | reverse complement strand
CCCCGAGGCATACCTCATGATGCTTCTCGTCGACGAACGCCCCGAGGAGGTTACCGATATGGCACGCACCGTCAAGGCCGAGGTCATCGCTTCAACATTTGACGAACCCGCAGAGCGTCACGTACGCATCGCAGGCATCGTCCTCGAGAAGGCAAAGCGCATGGTAGAGTGCGGACACGACGTTGTCATCTTCCTTGACTCCATCACACGTCTTGCACGTGCCTACAATACCGTAGCACCATCCAGCGGCAAGGTCCTCTCCGGAGGTGTCGAGGCAACAGCCATGCACAAGCCCAAGCGCTTCTTCGGTGCAGCACGAAATATCGAAGGCGGCGGCTCACTTACAATCATAGCCACAGCACTTACCGATACCGGCAGCAAGATGGACGAGGTAATCTTCGAGGAATTCAAGGGCACCGGTAACATGGAGCTTCAGCTCGACCGCATGCTCGCCAACAAACGCATATTCCCCGCAGTCAATATCGTACAGAGCAGTACACGCCGCGATGATCTGCTTCAAGACCGCATGACCCTCGACCGTATGTGGATCCTGCGCAAGTTCCTTACAGACATGAACCCGATCGAGGCCATGACCGAGATGAAACAGCGCATCCAGGACACCAAGACAAACGAGGAATTCTTGCAGTCAATGAATTCGTGAAAATAATACCATAAATATAAGAAAGCCTGTTGATTGATTCAGCAGGCTTTTTAATGTTAGATAGTAAGAGAAATTAGGAACATTTCTCTATAGTGCTACTTACAAAAAGAATTTGTACCGGGATATGACGTGTACTGAATATTATTAGCTTCGGCTACAAAGTGGAGCCGTTAGCCTCTCCGTCTACTGGCAATTAGCAAGTTCCGTCATGCGGGCGATGTACTTGCCGATGATGTCGAATTCGAGATTGACGGTCGTACCCACCTGGATGGCGTGGAAATTGGTGTTGTCGTAGGTGTATGGTATAATGCATACCTGGAAGGTGTCGGATGTGGGATTGCAGACGGTGAGGCTGACTCCGTTGACGGTGACCGAGCCTTTGTCGACGCAGAAATATCCGCGTTTAACCATCTGTGGTGTGGTATGGTAGCGGAAAGTGTAGCAATGGCTTCCTTCCTGGTCCTCGATTGCAATGCACCGGGCTGTCTGGTCGACGTGACCCTGTACGATATGTCCGTCAAGGCGTCCGTTCATCATCATGGAGCGCTCGATATTGACCTCGTCACCGACCTGCAGCATGCCTATGTTGCTGCGCTCGAGTGTCTCGCGCATGGCGGTGACGGTGTATGTACCGTCGGCAATCCTGACTACGGTAAGGCATACGCCGTTATGTGCGACGCTCTGGTCGATCTTGAGTTGGTCGACAAAGGAGCATGACATTGTGAGGTGTACGTTGTCCTGTTCTTTTTCGATGCGTACGACGCGTGCTGTTTCTTCGACTATTCCGCTGAACATATTTGTGATATTGTTTTGTTACAGAGGACAAATATACGTTAAATAAGTGGAATTATATTATTTGTTGTGCGGAAATTTGAGTATTTTATTGTATTTTTGCGTGGGAAAATGTATAAACAAAAATTATCAGACATACGGAAATGAAAAGATTGATTCTATGTAGTATTGCATTGGTTTCATGCATGATGCTTGGTGCCCAGGGATGGACATTGGACGAGTGCATCAAGTATGCTATGCAGAACAATATCACTATCAGGAAGAACCGTGTTGCCGAGGAAACGGGAGTGGCAACATTGAAACAGAACCAGTCGGCATTGTGGCCTTCGGTTAGTTTCAGTACCTCGCACAGCATGACTTACCGTCCAATGGAGGGTGGTACGGCGCGCAGTGAAGGCGGTGAGGTTGTAGTGGCTAACAACAAGGTGTCGTACAACGGCTCGTATGGTATTAACATGAACTGGACGGTATGGAACGGTGGTGTCAACTACAAGACGGTGGAACAGCAGAAACTGCAGAACGAGATTAACAAGCTGGCTACGGAGACGAGCGAGCTGACAATACAGGAGCAGATTGTGCAGTTGTATGTGCAGATAATGTATACAAGGGAGGCTGTAAAGGTTAACGAGGAATTGGTTAAAGTTGCCGAGGCCCAGTACAACCGTGGCGTGCAGATGCAGAAGCAGGGCCAGATGGCACGTGCTGACGTGATCCAGCTGGAGGCTCAGTTGCAGGATGCAAGGTATGACATCATCAACAGCCAGACTCAGGTGGACAACTACAAGCGTCAGCTGAAAAGCCTTTTGCAGCTGGATATCAATACCAACTTTGACGTAACGGGCGAGATTCCCAGTGACGAGAAGCCGCTGGAGATGATTCCTGCTGCCGGTGAGGTCTATGCGCGTGCTTTGACGACAAGGCCGGAGATAGAGAGTGCGCAGAAGGGTATTGCCAATGCGGAGTTGCAGTATGATATTGCAAAACGTGGCTACTACCCTACCATCAGCGTTAATGCGAGTGTCAGCGATGCACACAACTCGAACAGTTCGTTCTCGTACGGCGAGCAGTTCAAGAACAATCTGGGCATGGGTGCCGGTGTGAGCGTGAGTGTACCTATTTGGGATGCACGCAAGACGCGTACTGCTAAGGAGAAGGCCTTGCTGAGCAAGCAGACTGCCGAGCTGGAGCTTGAGAACAAAAAGAACGCTTTGTCAAGCACAATAGAGGCTCATTGGCTGAATGCCAATAACGGACAGCAGAAATTCATTGCTGCAGATACAAAGGGCAAGAGCCAGAAGGAGAGCTATATATTGACTAATCAGCAGTTCCAGAATGGCCTGAAAAACGTTGTGGACGTGCTGCAGAGCCGCAGTCTGGTATTGCAGGCTGCTCAGGACAAGCTGCAGAGCAAGTATATGACGCTGATGAACATGCAGCTGCTTAAGTTCTACATGGGTGAGAAACTAGATCTTTGAGGGATTAAAATGGTTAAAAGATTAAAAGGTTAAAAGGTTAAAGGTTAGCGGATGAAAATTAAAATAATGCAAGATATGAAAAGGACCTTGTTTTTAGTGGCTGTTGCTGCAATGGCGCTAAGTGGTTGTAAGAAGGATGCGCAGTTTACCTGCGAGGAAGAGGTAGTGGTGAAGCAGGACATAGTGACGAGCATAACCGCAACGGGTACCATAGAACCTGTAACGAGCGTTGACGTTGGTACTCAGGTAAGTGGTATTGTCAGCAAGCTGTATGTAGACTACAACAGCGAGGTGAAGGCAGGGCAGGTTATTGCCGAGCTTGACCGCACGAACCTGATGAGTGAGCTGGAATCGGCACAGGCTAATCTGCGCAGTGCAGAGAGTGACCTGGCTTACCAGAAACTGAACTATCAGCGCTACAGCACATTGTATCAGCAGGGGCTGATAAGTACTAATGACTATGATAAGGCCAAGTTGTCATACGACCAGTCTGTCCAGACGGTGAATCAGCGCCGCGAGAATGTCAGGAAGGCTCAGACGAACCTGGGTTACGCTACTATTACAAGTCCTATAAACGGTGTTGTATTGAGCAAGGAGGTGGAGGAAGGCCAGACTGTTGCCGCAAGCTTCAACACCCCTACCCTGTTCAAGATTGCCCAGGACCTGACACAGATGCGTGTTATTGCCGACGTGGACGAGGCTGACATAGGCGAGGTTCGTGAAGGTCAGCGTGTTACGTTTACGGTGGATGCTTTCCCTGATGATATTTTCAATGGTACTGTTTCGCAGGTTCGCCAGCAGGCTACGACAACGAGCAACGTGGTAACCTATCAGGTTGTGATTTCGGCTCCTAATGATGACCTGAAGCTGAAGCCGGGATTGACGGCCAATGCTACGATCTATACAATGGAACTGAAGGATGCTGTTGCTGTTCCGAGCAAGGCTTTGCGCTTCAACCCTAATCCCGAGATGCTGAACGAGGGTGAGGAGATAAAGGACAACACGGATTCCAATACCAAGGTATGGGTCAAGGAGGGTAACATCTTCAAGTCTGTTGCTGTTACTCCGGGTACAAGCAATGGTATGCTGACTGAGATAAAGAGCGGTCTGACACCTGGTATGAAGGTTGTAGTTTCGTGCTCGTCGAGCGAAGAACCGGAAATGGCGGCTCAGAACAACAATCCTTTCATGCCAAAGCGCAAGGACAGGAACAAGGACAAAAAGGAAGATAAATAATGTCAGAATTCAAACAAAATACAAATGTTGACGCTCAGGGACGCAAATGTGTTATTGAGTTGCAGAACGTGAAGCGTGACTTTGTAGTCGGCAGTGAAACGGTGCATGCCTTGCGGGGTGTATCGTTCAAGATATACGAGGGTGAGTTCGTGACGATAATGGGAACCTCGGGTTCGGGTAAGTCGACCTTGCTGAATCAGTTGGGGTGCCTGGACACACCTACCAGCGGCGAGTATTATCTGGACGGCATTCCTGTCAAGGACATGAAACGTTCGCAACGTGCAAGGCTGCGTAACCGCAAGATTGGATTTGTGTTCCAGAACTATAACCTGCTTGCAAAGACTACGGCAGTGGAAAATGTAGAGCTGCCGCTGATGTACAACAACAACTATAACGCGAAGGAGCGCCGACGTGCTGCAATAGAGGCTCTTGAAGCCGTGGGTTTGGGTGACAGGCTGATGCACAAGAGCAACCAAATGTCGGGCGGTCAGATGCAGCGTGTAGCAATTGCGCGCGCTTTGGTGAACAATCCAGCCGTTCTGCTTGCGGATGAGGCTACGGGTAATCTGGATACTCGTACAAGTTTCGAGATGCTGGTACTGTTCCAGAAGCTGCATGCCGAGGGACGTACAATAATATTTGTTACGCACAACCCCGAAATTGCACAGTACAGTAGCCGTAATATCATGTTGCGTGACGGTAAGATACGTGAGGATGTATTGAATGACAATATTCTGAGTGCGGCCGAGGCTTTGGCTGCTCTTCCCAAACCACAGGACGAATAATGAGTTTTACAAATCTACTGAGGGTTGCCATTACGGCAATTATGAGCAATAAGAGCCGCACGTTGCTGAGCACTTTGGGTATTATCATAGGTGTTGCTGCGGTAATTATCATGATGGCTATAGGCCAGGGTTCGAAGGAGAGTGTGCGTAGTGAATTGAGCAAGATGGGTTCGAACTTGCTGACAATACGTCCGGGCAGCGATATGCGTGGCGGTGTGCGACAGGATCCGAGCGCAATGCAGACGCTGAAGATGGACGATTACCTGAGTATACAGGAAAAAGCTCATCTGATTACTCAC
>OMQX01000158.1 GCA_900313335.1 uncultured Prevotellaceae bacterium | reverse complement strand
AAAATAGTAAGTAAGTAAGTAGGTAAGTGAGTAAGTAAGCCGGGTAAACCCCACCTACTTACCCACATATCCATTGACACCTATACCTCGCCAATGTAGTCATAGAACAGAGCGAGGCTTCCTTCATGTTCTCTTCTTCTTACTCACGTTCAGCGGCGTGCTCTTCGGGAACGCTATGCTGTACGCAGCATCCAGTGCCCGCAGGTTCACCTTCCAGAAGCTGATACCCAGCCTCACACTCACTATAGCCCTCAGCAGCTCCCTGTGCTTGCGCGGATACAGCGACGGCAACGGAAGTTCGTCATACCCATACTGTTCGCACAGACTGCACACATCCCCGATAAACCTATCGTCCGCCCTCAGACCGAACCACGACTTCAACACCCTGCGTATCGTAAAACGCTTGTGCTGACACCACGCCAGGCGCCTTGTGCGCTCCAGCCGTAGCCAGAGCTGCACAAAGCATTCTTGTTTGTTTTCAATTGCAATCATACCAGAAAAACCTTAAACTTTAAACTCTAAACTCTAAACTTTCTCAAGTATTCTTCCGTCTTCACATACCTGCCGCTCACGCTGTCATAGGCAATGTACCCACGCGCCTGCCAACTGCGCAGCGTTCCGTCGCCGTTACCCGATTTGCCCTGTTGCTGGCGCATCAGGCGGTACTCCTCCTTTGTGAACTCGTCATGAAGCAACTCCAGCAGGTTCTGCGGTCCCGACTGACGCTGTATCTCAACCTCCTCGCGCAACTCCCTCTCCAACTGCTGACCGAAATACAGCATCTTGCACCACAGGTTATATTTCTGGCTCCAGCGGACGAAATCCGCAATCTCCTTGCTCCACCTGTAACCCTGAGCCACATACAGCACCATACCCTTCAACCACGCTATCACGTTCGCACGATAAGACAGCACCCTGTAAGCCTCGCTCTCATACAGCTGGGCAGCATCCTTGTTCTCCTGCTTCATCTCCAGCGACAGACGCTTCGCCTGCGGACACTCAATCAGCCCGTTAGCAGCCTCCAGACGGTCTATGTACGGTTTCAGCTCATCGGCAAACGTATTGTCGTATATACCCAGTACAGGCTCCGTATCGTCATCATCGTCAGTCCTGATAATCGTCGATACATCCAGACGGCTCACCGTACCGTCGTTCACCATCCTTGCGAAGAACTTGCGGGCATTGGGCGGAGTCGTCGATGCGTTGAAGTTCCACCTCAGCGGCGCAATACCGCTTACCGAATCCGCACCCACGCGCTCCTGACCTGCATCCGAGTTGTCAAACGCCTTGCGTATGAGCAAGCCCACCTCGTCCACCGACCCCTTGGATGTCACCTTCTTCAGCGCCTCGATTTCGTCCACAATAGTATAGATGTAACGCTTGCCGTTGTTGTTCGCATCCACGATACGCTGGTTGAACACAGCATCCGTCAGGTTGTCTATCAGCATCTGTATGCAGATGTCCGTCGGTCGCGGTTCCTTCTTCTGCTTCGCCCCCGGGTTCCTCTGCTTCCACTCAGCCTCGCGCTGACGGTTGGGAATGTCACGCTGCCTGATATCATCCATGATGTACTCGATAGGCTTCTTGATTGTACCCTTACCGATACTCTGGCGGCCAATCAGTACGTTCATAAACGTCGCCTCGTGATCCACGTTGTCCCAATAGCGGAACTTCACACCATGCAGGTGAGCACCCAGTGCAGGGAATACCGCATTAGCCACAGCAGGCTTGTAGAACCAAGGCACGTTCTTCGTCAGCAGCTTCACCAGCGCAGGCAGCTTCTTGGGCATTGGCGGAGGCGCAGTCAGCGTACCCCCGCAAGCCTGCACACCCGATGCCGATTTCATAGCCAGCAACACCTGCTTCAACCTGTACGGCATACCCTTGCGAGGCTCCTTCAGCGCATTCTCCAGTGTCCTGCGCCATTCGTCCGTATCCGCCTTCCAATAATTAGGTATCACCCGCATCATCGTCTCCAGACTGTAGCCGCATATGCTACGCAAGGTCATTGCCAGCTCGAACGTCAGCACGTTGCGGTCGCCTTCCACAGGCTCCTTCCCGTCATTGAACAGCTCCCAATACTTCGCGATGATGTCACGGTACAACATCCCCTTGTACTTCGCATCCGCGTCGTAAGCGATAGCATCAGCAGTACCTTCTTTTGAACTGCAACACTGCAACACTGCAACGCTCTCCTCCTGGCACTCAACGCCCTCTATCATGAATATCTCGTCCGACAGGAACAGCAAATCATCCTCGCTGGCCGTTGTTGTATAGAATACACGCGTGATGTCCTTCGCCTGAGCATCATAGGCAACATTCAGCAATTCAGCAGCCCACCTCAGGTTCTCCTCCTGACTGAGTTCTGCCTTACGCCTGAACACCAGATGATAGCCGCACTTGCGCGCACTCGTTTCCAACATCAGCAAGCCCAGCTCGTCCTTCTTCTGCAGGATGCGCTCCTTCACCGCTTGCATCTCCTCTGGCGCAATATGGTCGATGTCCATTCCTACCGATGTACTCATGCGCTTGGAACCTTTCAGGCTCCAGTCCTCGTTTGGCAGGCAGCTGTAGGCCGCCTGCAGGAGACGGTTCTTCAGGGTGTCGTTTCCGCTGCGTATCGAGGCCACCAACGCTTTCTGCTCCCCGCCGTCGCGCAACTTCAGATACTCCTCTCTCGTATGGACAGGGCGCATCATCTTCGCCCCGCCCTTGTAATATATCACATGACAACTCATCTTGATATGTACGATTTACGATTTACTAATCAAGTCCCTAATCACTTTCCCTGCTATCGCACTCGCCTGCTGCACCAGCTTGCCCGGCAGCTGCTCCAGCTCACTGTCGTCAAGCGAGAAACAGAAGTACCACCTTCCGTCACGCCCATGCGACAGCGACGCATTGTCCTCGCGGAAGATGGCTTTGTTACGCACTCGCTTGGGCAGTTCCGTCACATACACGTTTCCGTCATGCATAATCTGCACCCGACACTTGCCGTTGAACGGCTCCACCGCCACATCATCCAAGCACATGAAATCTGCGCTGCGCAATCCCTTTTCACCTTCGCCGAAA
>OMQX01000101.1 GCA_900313335.1 uncultured Prevotellaceae bacterium | reverse complement strand
GGAGGAACCGGTTTTTATCAAGAACCTGGAGAATGTACAGGGTGACGAGCGCGATGTAATCCTGTTCAGCGTATGCTATGGGCCAGACCGTGACGGCAGGGTTTCCATGAACTTTGGCCCGTTGAACAAAGTTGGCGGTGAACGCCGCCTGAACGTGGCCGTGAGCCGTGCGCGCTATGAAATGAAGGTATTCTCGACGCTGAAACCGGAGCAGATTGACGAACGCCGGACACAGGCCGAGGGTGTTCTTGGGCTCAAGCGATTCCTGTGTTTTGCACAGCAGGGTGTTCTGCTGTCAAAGGATGCTGAAGAAACTGACGGCAATAAAATGGGGAAAAACGTACAGCCTATGATTGCACAACTGGCGGATGCCATACGCAAGAGGGGGTATGAGGTGCATACCGGGGTAGGCACGTCGGCTTTCCGTGTGGATGTTGCTGTTGTAGATCCGGCCAACAGCGAACGCTATATGCTGGGAATCATCTGTGACGGTCATAGCTACTATCGCCTGAAGACCGTCCGTGACAGGGAGGTAGTGCAGCCCACAGTATTGCGGATGTTAGGTTGGAATATCATGCATGTATGGTCAGTGGACTGGATGCTGCGTTCAGACAGCATTGTTGACTCTGTCCTCAGGCAAATCACGGGAGTTTGACACTCTGTGTCTTTTCCTGAATATGGTGTATAATATTACTAAAATCTAAGAATAATGGAAATACTTGCTATAATAGGCATCATTGTTCTCCTAGGTGTCATCTTTACAGGTGGCGGACTTTTGGGATGGCTGCTGAAAGGATTTGGGGCTATATTTGATTTTTTGCTTGAGGGATGGGGATCATGTCTAAGAGTCATTGTGTGGATAATAATCATCCTGTTCTTCCTGTTGGCATTGACGATATGATCCTTCAATAAAACGGCATCCCAAGACCTTTCTACTACAGGATTAGAAGGATGCCTGCCAGCCTCCGGCAATAACGCGTTCAACGACTGGTTCTTAATATCCTCATTATTACCCTAATTCCATTTCCGTCAGTTTCTCGTCATATAGCCGAAGTCAACCTTCATGACTTCATCGGCCAGTTCGTTGGCGATAGACTTCCACAGTTCGGGTACCTTTTCTTCAGTGTATGACGCATCCACGTAAAAATTAAGATAATCCTTCTCACTTAGGTTATCGAGTGTATCAACTTGCACCAAAGTGGTGTTGATAAGTTCTTTTGTGTTTTCATCGCTCGCTCTTCCGTTGTCATTAGGTTGTAATTATCTATACAAATATAGGATTTTTTCAGAAAAATTTCAAGATTTAACCCAAAAAAAATGCCCTACCCTGAAAAATGTTGTTTTTTAGGGCAGTACACGTCACCCTGCTAAACAAAAAAAGTGTCTGCTGGTATCAACAGACACTTTTTGGCTCGAGCCAAACGATCAAATGGCATGAGCCGATCGATCAATCGGCTTAAGCCAAATGCCAAAATGGCTCTATAGGGAAATTGTCTTTTTATATCCGTCAGGTTGTTAAATGATTAAGACACGAGGCTATCTGCTCGTCACTGATGGTGTGGTTCATAAGATCGCCATTTATATACTGTTCGTAGCTAGGCATGTCGATCAGTCCATGACCTGAAAGGTTGAATAGAATGACTTTCTCCTCGCCTGTTTCCTTACACTTGTTGGCCTCGTGGATTGTGGCGGCGATGGCGTGGCAGCTTTCAGGCGCTGGAATTATACCTTCGGTACGAGCAAATAGCATACCTGCCTCGAATGATTCCAACTGAGGAATGTCCACAGCACGCATAAGTCCGTCCTTCAGCAACTGGCTGACAATCATTCCTGCACCATGGTAACGCAGGCCTCCGGCGTGGATGTTGGAAGGCTTGAACTGGTGTCCTAGTGTGTACATGGGCAGTAGGGGTGTGTAGCCGGCCTCGTCACCGAAGTCATATTGGAACTTTCCGCGTGTCAGTTTAGGACAGCTTTCAGGTTCGGCAGCGATGAACTCTGTAGTCTTGCCGTCATTCAGATTGTGACGCATGAAGGGGAAGGCGATGCCGCCGAAGTTGGAGCCGCCTCCAAAGCAAGCAATCACGGTGTCTGGATATTCGCCGGCCATCTGCATCTGTTTTTCTGCCTCGAGACCTATGATTGTCTGGTGCAGGGCTACGTGGTTGAGTACGGAGCCGAGTGTATATTTGCAATTAGGTGTAGTGGTTGCAAGCTCTACTGCCTCGCTGATGGCCGTTCCCAAAGAGCCTGGATGTGTCGGATCTTTGGTAATAATGTCCTTTCCTGCACGGGTGGACATTGACGGGGAACCAGTCACAGCGGCACCGAAGGTGCGCATGATGCTTGATCGGTAGGGCTTCTGCAGCATGGTAATTTTTACTTGATATATGGCACATTCCAGACCGTATATCTTGGCTGCATACGATAGGGCTGCTCCCCATTGCCCGGCTCCCGTCTCGGTGGTTACATTAGTCGTGCCTTCCTGCTTTGCATAGTAGCACTGTGGTAAAGCCGAGTTGATCTTGTGTGACCCCAGCGGGTTTGTCGATTCATTCTTGAAATATATGTGTGCTGGTGTTCCCAGTGCCTTCTCCAGTTCATAGGCACGCACCATGGGGGTGCTACGGTAGAACTTGTACTTGTAGAGCACTTCTTCGGGAATGTCGATGAAAGCATGCTCTGTGTCCAGTTCCTGCACGCAGCACTCGCGTGGGAAAATGTGTGCCAGATCGTCTATGCCCAGAGGTTGCTTGGTTACCGGGTGGATGGGTGGCAGTGGCTTGTTGGGCATGTCGGCCATGATGTTGTACCACTGTGTGGGAATCTCTTTCTCTTGCAAGATAAATTTCTTTTGTCGCATAACGATTGTTGTTAGGGGTTAATAAAAAAAGAGGCCCGTCGTAAGAACGACAGGCCTCCGGAGTATCCATTATATTAAACTTACAGGTACATGGCTATCTTCTCACGATCTTTTGAATCTTGAGTACTGCCACCACCAAAAGTTTGCTGTTCTGATCATCTGATTTTGTGCTTCGTCCGCAAAAGTAGTGGTTTTCTTAATTCCTACCAAACTTTTTGCATAATATTTTTACACAAGTTTTTTTATTTCCTTTATTTTCATTGATTATTTTGTTGCCAGATCCTTGTCTATGAAATCAAGCAGCCGGTCTACGGCTTCGGCCTCGGGAATGTTCTTCTCGATGCACTGCTTACCTTTGTAGAGGGAAATCTTGCCGCGTGCTGCACCGACGTAGCCGTAGTCGGCGTCTGCCATTTCGCCCGGGCCGTTGACGATACATCCCATGATGCCTATCTTGAGGGTCTTGTATCGGGGATCCTGCTGGGAGCGCTGGCTGATGGCCGCCTTGATACGGTGTATGGTGTCCTGCAGGTCGTAGAGTGTGCGGCCGCATCCGGGGCATGAGATATATTCGGTCTTGGTGATTTGTACGCGTGCTGCCTGCAAGATACCTTGGGCAACGGGGATCTCGGCCTCCGGGGCCTCGCTGAGGCTTACGCGTATGGTATCGCCTATGCCGTCAAGGAGCAATGTTCCGATGCCTACGGCACTTTTCAGCCTGCCGTCTTCGCCCTCGCCTGCTTCGGTTACGCCCAGATGCAGGGGATAGTCCATGCCTTCCTTCTCCATCTGGCTGCACAGAAGGCGTACGCTCTGTACCATGACGACGGTATTGGATGCCTTGATGCTGACAACGACGTCGGGGAAATGCTCACGCTGTGTGATGCGGAGGAATTCCATGCAACTTTCCACGATTCCATCGGGGGTATCGCCGTATCTTGACATGATGCGGTCAGATAGGGAGCCGTGGTTTACGCCTATGCGGATTGCGGTGCCGTGCTTGCGGCAGATGTCAAGGAAATTGCAGAAGCGCTGGTCGAGGCGCTGGAGTTCCTGGGCATATTCCTGGTCGGTATATTCCAGCTGCTTGAACTGACGGGCAGGGTCTACATAGTTGCCGGGATTGATGCGTACTTTCTCGACGATGGTTGCGGCAACATCTGCGACGTTGGGGTTGAAATGTACGTCGGCACAGAGTGGTATATGGGCGTATCCGTGCTGGTCAAGTCCCTGGCGTATGTTGCGCAGGTTCTCGGCTTCGCGTGTTCCCTGCGTGGTAAGGCGAACCAGTTGTCCGCCTGCCTGTATGATGCGTATTGCCTGCTCTATGCAACCCTGTGTGTCCATTGTGGAGCATGTTGTCATACTCTGCACGGCAACGGGGTTGTTGCCTCCGATGCGTAATTGTCCTATGCGTACTTCGTGGGTCTTTCGTCTAGAATTCATAATGAAATAACCGCTAGTTTACCTTATTTTTATATTTAACTTGCGATAGTTCCTGGTTTGCATTGACTATTTTCTGCTTCAGGCTTTCCTTGTAGGAATGCAGCCTTTTGGACAGGGCGTGGTCGGACAGGGCAAGCATTTCGGCTGCGAGGATAGCGGCATTGAGTGCTCCGTTCACGCCTACGGTGGCAACGGGGATTCCGGGGGGCATCTGTATTATGCTGAGCATGGCATCGAGGCCGTCAAGCATGCCCTTGATGGGGACTCCGATAACTGGTATCGTGGTATTTGCTGCTATGACGCCCGGCAGTGCTGCTGCCATACCGGCACCTGCAATGATAACGCGTACGCCGCGTGCCTGGGCACCAGTGGCAAACTGTTCGACTTCGGAAGGTGTGCGGTGGGCTGAGAGGGCGTTCATCTCGAAGGGAATCTCCATCTGGTCGAGGAATGCTGCAGCTTTTTCCATAACGGGCAGATCGCTGGTGCTGCCCATGATAATACTGACCATAATTGTGTATTTTTGTTGTTTTTCTTGACAAAGATACAAATAAGTGGGAGATATTGGTATCAAATGTTTATTTTTTATATACCTTTGTGCACAGAAAAGGAACAACCATTATATAATCATCTGTATGAAGACTCAACTGAAGAAGGTGCTTGTACTGGGGTCTGGGGCCCTGAAAATCGGACAGGCTGGAGAATTTGACTATTCGGGTTCGCAGGCATTGAAGGCGTTACGCGAAGAGGGTATAAGCTCGGTGCTGATAAATCCGAATGTTGCGACAATCCAAACGAGTGAAGGTATTGCAGATAAGGTTTATTTCCTCCCTGTCAATACCTTTTTTGTAACTGAGGTTATCAAGAAGGAGCGTCCTGACGGTATCTTGCTGGCATTCGGC
>OMQX01000110.1 GCA_900313335.1 uncultured Prevotellaceae bacterium | reverse complement strand
GGTTGTCCAAATCCTTCATCTTCTGCTCCATTTTGGCATCCAGTTCTTTGAACTGCTCTCTCCACAGCTGCAACTGCCCTTCGGTGATGCCATACTGTATTGCTGCCATATAGGTAATCTGCTTTGTTTTCTTGTCCTGGCGCTTTTCCCAATAGGAATCTTGGATTTTTGTTTCGGATATTCCACTGAGGAATGGCAGGCGTGCTGCTATAACGGTGGTCTTGGATTCGGATTTCTCGGTCGTTGTAACGTCATCGTTCCTAAGTTCGTTCTGCAGGCTTTCCTTATAGCTGGAGGAGATGTTGGTTGCGATGCCTTCAACTATTTTGACATAGAGGGTCTGCATGCAGCGACGGCGTGCGGTTTCAAGGTCTTTGTCCTCGCAGGATACTGTCATATAGGTTGTTGAGGACTTGCCAAGCCATTCAGGTTGTTTCTTCTGACTGCTTTCCATAACCTTCCATCCTTGTGATTGTGCGCTGGCAGTGGTGATGACAAACATCACGATGAGCGTCATAAGCAATTTTGCGTATTTCATATTTTTTTACGGTTTAAGTATTTTTGCAGGACAAAGATATAAAATAATTCGGAAAAACGAAAAAGACCCGAAACTATTGTTTCAGGTCTCTTTCGTAGCGGGAGTGGGTCACGATCCCACGACCTCCGGATTATGAATCCGACGCTCTAACCAGCTGAGCTATCCCGCCGAAAACCGAGTGCAAAGGTATGAAATGTTTTGATTCCGGCAAATGTTTTGTCCATATTTTTACAATAAAACGTAAAACTTTGTAAAAAATAGCGGGAAACGGCGACTTAATTTGTATCTTTGCTTGGCATCAGGCGTGCATATGAAGATAATTAAGAAGCTGGACTTGTATATCCTGAAGAACTTCCTGCTGTTGTTTGCGGGAACGTTCTTTATATGTTTGTTTATTTTCATGATGCAGTTCCTGTGGAAATCTATAAATGCTCTTGTCGGTAAGGGATTGTCATGGGATGTGCTGGCGCAGTTCTTCTTCTATGCCAGTCTTACGCTTGTCCCGATGTCCCTGCCTTTGGCTGTATTACTGGCTTCGCTGATAAGTTTCGGTAACATGGGCGAGAAACTGGAGCTGCTGAGTATGAAAGCGGCTGGTATTCCGCTGGTGCGTATTCTGTGTCCTGTGGTGGCGGTGTCGATGGTAATCTGTGGTGTGAGTTTCTATTTCCAGAACAGGATTCAGCCGCAGGCAACACGTCAGTTGGCTACGTTGCTGTGGAGTATGAAGCAGAAGACGCCGGAACTGGAGATTCCGGAGGGTATCTTCTATAACGGTATTCCCGGATACAACATATTCGTAGAGCATAAAGACATGGAGACGGGTATGCTGTATGGGGTGATGATATACAGTACCCAGGGGGGATATGACCACATGGAGATTGTGCTTGCAGATTCGGCGAGGCTGCAGGGTACCATGGACAAGCAGCATCTGAAACTTACGCTGTACGAGGGTGAGCGTTTCCGTAACATGGATGCTCAGGCAGGTAACATGCTGAGGGCTTGTATCCCTTATATGCGTGAGACTTTTCACAAGGAGACGGATGTGATTATGTTTGATGCCAACTTTAACATGATGGATGCCAACCTGTTCAACGGGGATGCGCAGACGAAGGAGCTGGACAGGATACTGACGGGTATTGACAGTATACGCCATGTGAGTGATTCGCTGGGGCAGACGTACTATCGTATGATGGTGTCTCAGTATCTGCGGGGCAGTATCACGGGAAGACGGGATTCTGTTGTGTTGGCGGTTAAGGCGGACCGTCAGGAGCCGTTTGATACATTGTACATGCACCTGAGTCCCGATATGCGCAAGTCTGCTTTGCGCTCGGCGGTAGGTACGGCGCAGTCGGCTCAGGCTGAATGTGAATTCCGTGCCATGACGACTGAAAGTACGAATCTGTCGTTACGACGTCATCGTATGGAGGCAAGGAAGAAGTTCACTCTGTCGTTGGCATGCTTGGTTTTCTTCTTCATAGGTGCACCGCTTGGTGCAATTATCCGTAAGGGAGGTCTGGGGGTTCCGGTTGTGACGAGTGTGATAATATTCATCTTCTACTACATCGTAAACGTGGCTGGTGAGAAGATGGCGAAAACGGGGGAGTGGTCGGTATGGTTCGGTGTATGGCTGAGTACCATGGTTTTGGCTCCGATTGGTTTCTTCCTGACGTACAAGGCTAATAGGGACAGTGTGGTGTTTAATGTGGAGGGGTATCGTAATTTCTTCATGATGTTCCTGGGATTGCGTGCGCAGCGACGTCTGTCACGCAAGGAGGTTGTTATACATGAACCTGAGTATCTGCGACTGGAATCCGAACTGTTAATGATGGAGCGGGATTGCCGCAGTTATATGGGCGAAGCGCGGTTATGGCACATGCCATCGTACTGGCATACGTTCTTCCGCTATCGTACTGATACTGTGGTGATAGGGCTGAACGAGCGTCTGGAGGCTTTGGTTGAGGAACTGCACAACAGTCAGGACAATGTGGTGATAGGTGCACTGAACGAACTGCCGATACTGATACCGGATGCGCATACGCGGCCGTTCAGGAATTCGCGTCTGAACATGGTGTGCGGAATATTCTTCCCGATTGGCATATTGCTGTGGATACGTATATGGCGTTTCAGACTGCGTCTGTTGCGTGATATGAACAGGATCTGCCGCTTGTGTCCGATGATTCGCGAGCGTCTGGAACTGCATAGCTTGGCTGAGGAGGTGGCTGCCACTGTGTAATAGTGATTGAATGAAAAAAAGAAAACATTATATATCGATGAACAACGAGATCAAATTAAGTACAATCGAGGAGGCCCTGGAGGATTTTCGCGAGGGTAAGTTCGTAATTGTAGTGGATGATGAGGATAGGGAGAACGAAGGTGATTTCATCACCGCAGCCGAGCTGATTACCGAGGAGAAGGTAAATTTCATGCTGAAATATGGCCGTGGTGTGCTGTGTGCTCCTATAACGATGAACCGTGCAAGCGAACTGGAACTTGAGCATCAGGTGGTGACGAACACGAGTATGCTGGGTACTCCGTTTACCGTTACGGTGGATTTGCTCGAGGGTTGTACTACGGGTGTAAGTGCGCATGACCGTGCTGCTACTATCCGTGCCTTGGCAGATGTGGGGCGCAAGCCGTCGGATTTCGGCCGTCCGGGTCATATCAACCCGTTGTATGCTCAGGACCGTGGTGTGCTGCGTCGTGCAGGTCATACCGAGGCTGCCGTGGATTTGGCACGCCTGAGCGGTTTACAGCCTGCTGCAGCGCTGATAGAGATATTGAACGAGGACGGTACTATGGCGCGTATGCCGGAGTTGAAGGAGGTTGCCCGAGAGCACGGGTTGAAGATAATCACTATCAAGGACTTGATAGCCTACCGCCTGAAGCAGGAGTCGCTGGTTGAGCGTGGTGTCGAGGCTGACTTGCCGACCGAGTACGGGCATTTCCATATCATCCCGTTCCGTCAGAAAAGTAACGGAATGGAGCATATTGCTCTGGTCAAGGGTGAGTGGAGTGCTGATGAGCCGATACTGGTACGTATGCATTCGAGTTGCATGACGGGTGACATATTCAGCTCGCGCCGTTGCGATTGCGGGGAGCAGCTGCATCGTGCCATGAAGCTGATAGACGAGGCTGGCAAGGGTGTAGTCGTGTATCTTCAGCAGGAGGGGCGCGGCATAGGGCTTATGAACAAGATTGCAGCGTACAAGCTGCAGGAGCAGGGCGAGGATACTGTGGATGCCAACATCCACCTCGGTTTCCTGCCTGATGAGCGTGAGTATGGGGTAGGTGCACAGATACTGAGGGAGCTTCGTGTGGGCAAGATACGCCTGATTACCAACAATCCCGTGAAGCGTGTGGGCTTGGAGAGCTATGGTCTTGAGATTGTTGAGAATGTCCCGGTGGTAGTGGAGCCTAATGAATACAACCGCCGCTATCTGGATACAAAAAAACTGCGTATGGGACACAAATTGTAATTTATAATTTCCAAAATTCATAGTATTATGACACAGACACTATCAAGCAGAATGAATCGTCTGCAGCCAAGTGCTACATTGGCAATGAGTCAGAAGAGTTCGGAGCTGAAGGCTCAGGGTATTGATATCATCAATATGAGTGTAGGCGAACCGGATTTCAACACGCCTGACCATATCAAGGCTGCTGCCATCAAGGCAGTTGAGGAGAACTACAGCCGCTATAGTCCTGTACCGGGATATCCCGAGTTGAGGCAGGCTATCGTGAATAAGCTGAAGAACGAAAATCAGTTGGAGTACACTGCGGCACAGATCCTGTGCAGCAATGGTGCAAAGCAGAGTGTATGTAATGCCATCATGGCTCTGGTGGGAGAGGGTGACGAGGTTATCATTCCGGCACCGTATTGGGTAAGCTACCCTCAGATGGTGCTGCTGGCTGACGGAACACCGGTTATCGTCGAGGCTGGTATCGAGCAGGATTTCAAGATTACTCCCGAACAGTTGGAAGCTGCAATTACAGACAGGACTCGTGCGGTGATACTGTGCTCGCCTTCGAATCCGACCGGCAGTGTGTATAGCAAGGAAGAACTGGAGGGTCTGAAGAATGTCCTTCTGCGTCACGAGCGTGTGATTGTGATTGCCGATGAGATTTACGAGCACATCAACTATGTGGGCAAGCATGCCTCGATGGCTCAGTTCCCTGATATCAAGGATCGTGTTGTTGTTATTAACGGTGTCTCAAAGGCTTATGCCATGACTGGTTGGCGTATTGGCTTCATAGCTGCGCCGGAGTGGATCGTGAA
>OMQX01000103.1 GCA_900313335.1 uncultured Prevotellaceae bacterium | reverse complement strand
CCGTAGCTACCTGTAATCTGTGCATGGGGAGTCATGCTGGGGGCTAGTGATGTGAGTGCGATGCTACCGCCAAAGGCTCCGTCTCCATTGGTGCTTGTTCCTACACCGCGTTGTATCTGTACGTTGCCAAGCAGGGATGCGTACGAATTCATGTTTGCCCAAAAGACGCATTGGTCCTCGGGGCTGTTGAGGGCAACACCGTCCAATGTGACATTGATGCGGCTGCCTGCTGCTCCTCGTATGCGCATATACGTTGTGCCTGTGCCTACACCGTTTTCGCTCCATGCGATAATGCCTGGTGTGCGTGCAAAGAGGAATGGAAGTTCCTGTGTGCCTGTTGCAAAATCGTTCAGCTCGGTTTTGCTGATATTAGTTACGGCAAAGGGTGAGTTCCGGGGTGCCTTGACGGCACGAACAACGACTTCGTTAAGTTCTTCGACATTGGTTGAATCAGGTGCTGAGCTTGTGTTTTCTGCTGCATATACAGCAGTTGCCATGCCCATGGTGAGCATAGCCATAATCATTTGTCTTGTCATTTGATTAATAAATAAGACGTTCATACTCTCTACGCCGGCATTATCCGGTTCAGATCACTTAGGGTATATTCTCAGCAGGACTAAAATGGGCCCTGCACCCCTGATGACGGTGCAAAGATACAAAAAATATCGAAAAGATATATCAGTTGTCTGCTGAATCTTGTGGGTCAGCAGTAAGAATGGCTTGTGCCAGCAGGGCTCCCATAAGCTTGTAGCCGCTGTGCTTGAAGTGTATCAGGTCACGGTTCATCATGCCCTGGCTTCTCCAGTTTCTGAGTGCGAAGACCTCTCCACCAACGGTGGTGTATAGGTCAAAAAGTGCGAGCCCATGCTGGATGGCGTAGTTGCGCTGGATGGTCTTTTTTCATGAAGGGAAGGGTGGTGAGCAGGATTTTGGCGCTTGGGTTGTGTTCCTGCAGTATGGTGCAGAGTGTGTCCATGTTGGCAAGCATGGCTTCGGAATCGAAGGTGGCTCCGAAGGCGTCGTTGGTGCCCAGGGATATGATTACGAGGTCGGGCTTCAGGCTGTCGATGAGCTGTATCCTGTCCTGGTCAATAAACGTGCGGTATGTAGCTCCGTTCTTGCCAATGGTGTGGTAGACGAGGCCTGGGAGACCTGTCTCGGTTGCAATGGCTGTGGTCTGGTAGGTGATGTTCTGCGGTACCACGGCTTGGCTGCCCCATGCTTCTTCCAGTATGCGGCGTGTCTCTACGGTGAAGGAGTGTCCGCGAACGTGGCTGTCGCCTATATGGACAATGCGCAGGTATTCGCCAGAGTGCAGTTTCTGGAAAACGGGCGCGAGAACGTCGGGATTGGTGATGACAGGCTCGCAGGTCTTGTGAAAGCTGCGGGGGAAGATGCTGTCCTGCCCGGCATTGCAGCCAAGGCATATTGCCAAGGCTGCAATTGAGCATAGTATGTTTCGGAACAGGTCCTTCTTCATTTGCCTATTTGTTGCACAGGGCTTGTGTGTCCAGGGCAATCATGAGCTCCTCGTCAGTCGGGATGCAGCAAACGGTAACCTTGCTGTCGTCTGCACTCAGAATTGCTTCTGTTGCACGGCAGGCGCGGTTCTTTGCCTCGTCCATCTTGACGCCCATGTATTCGAGACCGGCGGTTGCTCCTTCGCGTACCTCCCACTGGTTCTCGCCGGCGCCACCTGTGAACAGGATGATGTCAACGCCGCCCATGGCTGCTGCGTACTGGCCGATGTATTTCTTGATGCGGTATGTGTACATCTCCTTGGCAAGGCGTGCCTTGTCGTTGCCTGCTGCAATGCCTGCCAGGATGTCGCGGAAATCGGATGAGAGTTCGCTGACACCTGCAAGACCTGACTGCTTATTAAGCAGGTTGCTGAGTCCCTTGGTGTCCAGGTTGAGCTTGTCCATGAGGAATGTGACTGCTCCTGCATCGATGTCGCCCGAGCGTGTTCCCATGATGAGGCCCTCCAGTGGGGTAAGGCCCATTGAGGTGTCTACGCACTTGCCGTCCTTGACGGCGGCGATAGAGGCTCCGTTACCGATGTGGCATGTTATGATTTTCTTGCCTTCAGGCTTTATGCCCAGGAACTCGCAGACGCGCTGCGATACATAGCGATGGCTGGTGCCGTGGAAACCGTAGCGGCGAACGCCGTACTTGCTGTACAGCTGATAGGGCAGTGCGTACATATAGGCGTAGTCGGGCATGGTCTGGTGGAAGGCGGTGTCGAATACGCCTACCTGTGGCAGATTTGGCAGCAGGGCTGTCACGGCGTTGACGCCCTTGATGTTTGCGGGATTGTGGAGTGGTGCCAGGTCGTTGCATGCGCTGAAGGCTTCCATAACCTCGGGGGTGAGGAGTACGCTTTTGTTGAATTTCTCGCCGCCGTGTACCATGCGGTGGCCTACTGCATCCAATTCGTCAAGGCTGTTAAGTACGGCGTAGTCTCCTGTGGTGAGTACCTCGAAAATCCACTGTACTCCTGCAGTGTGCTCTTCGATGGGGCGTTCCATCTTGTGCTTCTCGCCATTGAGCTTGACTGTTATGAAACTGTCTGGCAGACCGATTTTCTCTATGCCGCCAGAGGTTATGACTCTCTTGTCGCTCATGTCGTAGAGCGCGTATTTAATGGAACTGCTTCCACAGTTCAGTACTAATATCTTCATTATTTACTGTTTGCTGTTTATTGGTTATTATGGCTTTTACTTTGCGTCCATTGCCTGGCATGCCGTGATTGCTACCATCTTGTAGATGTCGTCTACCGAGCAGCCGCGGCTGAGGTCGTTAACGGGGCGTGCAATACCTTGCAGGATGGGGCCGATGGCATCGGCACCGCCCAGGCGCTGAACCAGCTTGTAGCCGATGTTGCCAACCTCGAGGCATGGTACGACAAGTACGTTTGCATGTCCTGCAATGGGGCTGCCGGGGCATTTCTTCTCGCCAACGCTTGCAACGAGTGCTGCATCTGCCTGCAGTTCACCGTCGATGGCGAGATCAGGAGCCATTTCCTTTGCCATGCGTGTAGCTTCGACAACCTTGTCGACAACCTCGTGCTTGGCACTGCCCTTGGTAGAGAATGAGAGCATGGCGACCTTGGGGTCTATGCCGGCAACGCTCTTGGCTGTCTGTGCGGTACAGACTGCAATCTGGGCGAGCTGGTTTGCGTCTGGCATCGGGGTAACGGCTACGTCACCGATAACGAGCACGCCGTTGTCACCGTATTCGGGCTTGTCAGTAATCATGAGCATGGCACCGCTTACGCATGTTATGCCGGGAGCGCATTTGATGATCTGAAGTGCGGGACGCAGAGTATCACCTGTGGTGGACAGTGCACCGCTTATCTGGCCGTCGGCATCGCCACTCTTAATGATGAGGCACCCGAAATACAGGGGATCCATAACTTGCTGACGTGCTTTCTCGATTGTCATTCCCTTTGCCTTGCGGAGCTCGAACAGCAATTGTGCATATTCTTCGGTCTTTTCGCTGGTTGCGGGGTCGATGATTGTTGCCTGATCCAGGTGTGTAAGGCCGAGCTTCTTGCCGAGGGCTTTGATTTCATCGGGATTGCCGATCAGGATAATGTCTGCCAGGCCGTCGGCTAATGAACGGTCGGCGGCTGTGAGTGTACGCTCTTCCAGGCTCTCGGGCAGAACGATGCGCTGCTTGTTGGCCTGTGCTCGTGCGATGATTTGTTGCATTAAGCTCATAACGTTGTGTATTTTAAGTTTTAAAGTTTTCTATCGGGTGTTGTGGATGTGCTTTAGAACTTGCCTCTCATCAGTATGCGTTCGAGGTGCTCGGCATCCAGGTGTGTCAGGTATTCGTTGTTGTAGGCTGCGGTGATTCCGCCTGTTTCCTCGCTGACAACGATACTGAGGGCATCGGTTTCCTTGCTGACGCCGCGGGCGGCACGGTGACGAAGGCCGAATTCCTTGGGTATGTCCAGATCGTGACTGATGGGTAGGATGCACGATGCGGCTGTAATCTGTCCGTTGGAGATAATCATGGCTCCGTCGTGAAGGGGTGAGTTCTTGAAGAATACATTCTCGATCAGTCGCTGTGAAATTCGTGCGTCAAGACGCTCACCTGTGCGTATAAAGTCTCCCAACGGCAGGTCGTTCTGCATGACAATCAGGGCTCCTACCTTGTGCTTGCTCATATTAAGGCATGCCATAAGTATGGGCATGATGGTATCACGCTCATAGCGCTGGCCGTCGGTATTTTCCTTGGTCTTTGGCAGGAAGAAGCGCATGAGGCGTTCGGCTCGCTCGTGTGTTCCGATGCTGTAGAAGAAATGTCGGATTTCTTCCTGGAAAAGTATGATGATGGCGATGGCTCCTACGCTGACCAGCTGGTCAAGGATGCCGCCGAGGAGTTTCATTTCCAGGATCTTGCTGATAATAATCCAGAAACTGATAAAGATGAGCACGCCGTAGAAGATGTTTACGGAACGTGACCTTTTCATTAGTTTGTAGCCGAAGAACAACAATATGGCTACAAACATTATGTCTATAAAATCCTTTAGGCCGAAATCGAACATAGTCTGACTGTTTGTACAGCTTCTTTTACATCGTGAACTCTGAGTATTGTGGCTCCATGCATGAGTGCTATGGTGTTTAGTACGGTGGTGCCGTTAAGTGCCTGCTGTGGTGTGCACTCCAGAGGCTTGTATATCATGCTCTTGCGGCTGACACCAACCATTATTGGACATTCCAGTAACTGGAATTCCTGTAGGCGGTGCAGCATCAGGTAGTTCTGCTCTATGGTCTTGCCAAAACCGAATCCGGGGTCGATGATAATGTCTGCAACGCCCATTTCGTGCAGTTTCTCGACACGCTGCCCCAGGGAGCGGAACACGTCGCACATGACATCCTGGTATTGTGGATTGTCTTGCATGTCCCGGGGCGTGCCTTGCATGTGCATTAGGATGTATGGGACATGCAGCATTGCAACGGTATCAAACATGTCCGGATCAATTTCTCCGCCGGAAATGTCGTTTATAATGTGTGCACCGGCATTAATTGCCTGCTGTGCGACATTGGCGCGGAAAGTGTCTATGCTGATGATGGCGTCCTGCCATTCTTCCAGGGTAATCTGTATCGCTGGCAGCAGGCGCTTGATTTCCTCGTCAGCGGGAACGTCATCGGCGCCTGGGCGTGAGCTGTATCCACCGATATCGATCATGCTTGCGCCTTCGTCACGTATCTGACGGACACGGGTGCGGATTGCTTCGGGATTGGGGCAGCGGCTGTCGCTATAGAATGAGTCTGGGGTTACGTTCAGTATTCCCATGACCTGTGGTTGGTCTAGCGAAACAAGTCTGCCGCCAATGTTTATGGTCTTTGATAGATGCATGCGCTACAAAATTACATTTTTTTTGGGTAAAAAGTAAAGTGTAAACTAAAAAGTTTTGTTTATAGTAGGAAATTAGGTAATTTTGCATTTGTAAATATTCAACCGTTTTTTTTAGGTTATGCAGATTTCTGAATTGTATAGATTGTATCAGGAGCATCCTGTGGTAGTAATTGACAGCCGCGAATGTGTCGGGAACAGTATGTTCTTTGCTCTGAAGGGGGCTAACTTTGACGGTAACGCGTATGCTGCTGTTGCCTTGGAGAAGGGGGCGGCTATTGCTGTTGTCGATGATGCCGGATATGTTCCTGAAGGTGACGCTCGTTACGTCCTTGTGGATAATGTGCTGGAGGCGTTGCAGGCTCTTGCTGCATTCCATCGTCAGCAGCTGGACATCCCGGTATTGCAGATTACGGGTACGAACGGCAAGACCACGACAAAGGAGCTTGTAAGCGCCGTACTTTCGAAGAAATTCAATACTTTGTATACTAAAGGGAATCTTAATAACCATATTGGTGTTCCGCTCACGTTGCTGCGTATACGTCCCGAGCATCAGATTGCAGTAATTGAGACCGGTGCCAATCATCCTGGTGAGATTGAGTTCCTGTGCCGGATGGTCAAGGCTGACTGTGGCTTGATTACAAATGTGGGGCGTGCTCATCTGGAGGGCTTCGG
>OMQX01000119.1 GCA_900313335.1 uncultured Prevotellaceae bacterium | reverse complement strand
TGGCAACCTCATCCTCTACACCAGCCAACACACCCAGTTCAGCCTCAACGGTTACATCATGAGCATGAGCATATTCAACAACCTTCTTTGTCAGGGCGATGTTCTCCTCGTAAGGCAGTGACGAACCGTCAATCATTACGCTCGAGAATCCATTGTCGATACAGTCCTTGCAGAGTTCAAAACTATCACCATGGTCCAGATGAAGAACAATCTGAGGATTCTCGCAACCCAACTCCTTTGCATACTCGACAGCACCCTGAGCCATGTAACGGAGGATAGTACCGTTAGCATAGTTACGGGCACCCTTTGAAACCTGCATGATAACAGGAGACTTGGTCTCAACTGCTGCCTGAACGATAGCCTGCATCTGCTCCAGCGTATTGAAGTTGAATGCGGGGATAGCGTAGCCACCTGCTACTGCCTTGGCGAACATTTCACGGGTGTTCACAAGACCCAATTCCTTGTAACTTGTCATTTTTGTTTAATTTATAAATTATTAATGTAACTGTTTGAAATCTATATGTCTGATACTTAAAGCACCTTTACCAGATATGTAACTGTAGGCAGATGGTCGCTGTATCCGTCCAGCCACACGCCGCCGGATGTAGTACGCTTAGGCGTATTCTTGAACCTGCCCTCGCTCTGCAACAGGTATGGACGCGTAAATATATGGTATCCATACAAGGTAAGGTGTGAATACTCCTTTGTCTTATACTGCTCCATCAGCCTGTTGTTCAACACAATCTGGTCGAACAGGTTCCAACCACCCTGATATGACAGCGTTCCCTTGCCCTTTTTACGCAAGATGTTCCACCATGGATTGTAAAAGTCGCCCGGCTCCATCTCACTAATCTCACGACGCGCCTTCAGACACTCCGCCATCGAGGCGTTGTCAGGATCGTCGTTCATATCACCCATTACGATTATGTGCTGCTCCGGATCAGCTGCATGAATACTGTCGGTCAGAGCACGCACCTGACGACCGCCATATTGGCGGAATATATCCTCTGCACCACGGCTGGGCCAATGACATACAACAACAGTCAGCTTGTCACCTGCCAGAATACCCTGGACGCACAGGAACGGACGCGTCTGGCGTGTAGTGTCTCCATTCTCGTAAACATAGTGCCTATCAAAGAATTTAGTCACCTTGAAAGCCCTGGGATTATATATCAGGGCACAGTCAACACCTCGGCGGTCAGGACCCTCGATATGGACATAACGGTATCCCCGTCTCTGCATATTGGGCTGTGCCATCAGATCATCCATGACATGATCGTTCTCAATCTCACTGACACCGATTATACTTGCACCATAAGGACACTTGTCAGTACCCAGGTCACACAGCACCTTTGCCATATTTGCCAGCTTGTGCTCATACTTTATGGCATCCCAGTGATAGGAACCGTTGGGAAGGAAGTCATAATCATTCTTACCCTTGTCATGCTGGGTGTCGAAAAGGTTCTCCAGATTATAGAAGCATACTGCATGCGTCTGCAAAGTACGGCCTTGTGCAAAAGATAAAGTTGAAATTGAAAGTGCGCACAAGAGCGAGAAAAGGAGTTTGTTCATCGGCTTATACCTTTTATGATTATGTTCAGGGGCATTATCCCATTATATCACTCGGTGCAAAGTTAATATTTTTTTATAAAATTAGTATTGCTATCACAAAGTTTTTTAACGAAATCCTAACAAATAAAAGTTATCTTTTGTATATTTGCATAGGATAAGAAAACCTAAACAAACAACTACTAATATGAGAAAGAAGCTTCAGTTACTTGCACTGGCCCTAATGGCAGCGCCTCAGCTTTTTGCCCAGTCGCCAAAAAGTGCAGAGACAGACAGCATTCCAGATGATCTTGACGGTATGGACTTCACCATGACTGAGTCACAGTTAGGCGAAGACGACGACATGACCAACGATGTTATCCAGGTGGGATCGTCATCCAACGTCTACACCAGCAACATCAACTATGCATGGAGTGCAGCACGGTTCAAGTTCCGTGCTTTGGACAACAAGTACAACGATGTGTACATTAACGGTCTGCAAGTGAACAATGCAGAGAATGGACGTTTTCAGTTCTCGAACATCGGCGGTATCAACGATGCCACAAGAAACAGGGATGCAGTCAACCCCTTCGAGGACAACACCTTCTCCATGAGTTCCCTGGGCGGTAGCACCAACTACGATTTCCGTGCAGGCAGCATGGCTGCAGGTCAGAAAATCACCCTCAGCGGATGTAACCGCAACTACACATTACGTGCCATGTATTCCTACGGCAGCGGGTGGACCAAGAAAGGCTGGGCCGTATTTGGCACAATAGGCTACCGCTGGGCAAACATGAACACCGCCTATGTAGACGGAACATTCTACAACAGCCTGTCATATTTCCTCGCCGTTCAGAAGAAATGGGGTGAGAAACACATGCTTAACCTTGCTACCTGGGCAAACCCGACCGAGCGCGCACAGCAGGGAGCCAGTACCGACGAGGCATACTGGCTGGCCAACGACCGCCAGTACAACCCATATTGGGGATACCAGGATGGCAGAAAGCGTGCAAGCCGTATTGTCAACGACTTTGCACCCAGCGTACTGTTGACATGGGATTTCAAGATCAAGGACAATATCAAGCTGGTAACCAGCGCATTTTTCAAATACCAGAAATACAGCAGCAGCAAGCTCAACTATAGCGGCACAAACCCCGCTCCTGACTATTGGAAGACCTTCCCATCATACTATTATGACGTATGGGATACAGGTACAGGCGACAAAGATTATGATGCCTGGAGCGATGCTTACGACTACTGGACCAGCGGTCCGGAGGCCCGACAGATCAAGTTTGACGACCTGTACTTTGCCAACACACAGCTCAACAAGAGCAAAAGCGACGCCATCTACTATATCCAGGACCGTCACAATGACCAGATGACCCTGGGCCTGTCCAGCAACTTCAACTGGAATATCGACAAGACCTCCAAGCTGAGTGCCGGTATCCAGCTGAATACAAACACGGGCTATCACTATCAGACAATGAACGACTTGCTGGGTGGCGAGTATTTTCACAATGTCAACACCTATGCCATTGGTACATATCCAGACACCGATCCACGCGTGCAGTATGACCTGAACCATCCCAACAAGCGTATCTACGAGGGTGATCGCTTCGGCTATGACTACGACATCTATGTACAGAAATTCAACGCATACACACAGTACAGCAAGGACAAAGGCAGCTGTCACAGTTTCATAACCGGACGAATCGGTGGTACCCGTATGTGGCGCGACGGTAATATGCGCAACGGTCTGTTTGCAGACAACTCCTACGGCAAGAGCGGTATAGGCGGTTTCCTTGACGGCGGTTTCAAGATGGGAAGCACCGTTAACTTGGGCAAAGGTCATGCCGTTACAATGGGTGTAGGCATGGAGGCCAAGGCTCCTCATGCCAAGGATGCATTCATCAATCCCGAGATGTGCAACGATTTCGTTATTAACCTCAGGAACCAGAAAATCGTCAGTGCAGAGTTGGAATACGCCATCAACAACAGCTGGTTACGCCTCAACCTTAACGGCTACTTCTACCACAGCTACCACGGTACCGAATGGCAGTGCTATTTTGACGATAACGAAGCCAGCTTCACATACGTGAGCATGAGCAATATAACGAAGAATGCGTATGGCGTCGAACTGGGTGCCAAGTTCAAGATTACAAGCAGCTTTGACATTGTAGCCCTGGGCACATATTCCGACACCAAGTATGTTGGCGAGACCGACGTAAACTACATGCTCTCCAACAAGGGCACCATGCAGTACTCACGCTGCTATATGGACGGCGTACGCGAAGGCGGCACACCACTTGCCGCAGCCAGCCTGGCACTTAACTACCGCATCAAGGGATGGTTCCTGAACCTTACCGGCAACTACTACGACCGCATCTACCTGAGCGCAACTCCTGTTACACGCCTTGAGAGCGTTTACGAGCTGTGGCAGAAGAACAACTACCGTGACGCCTATATCGACAGCAATGGCCGCTACCGTTGCGACAATGTCCAGCAGGCACGTGGCAACGGAGGCTTCATGCTCGACGCAAGTATCGGCAAGCAGTTCCGTGTTGCCAAGAGGCCACTGAGCGTAAACCTGCAGTTGTGCAACATAACCAACAACACCGGTATAACAACAGGCGGATATGAGCAGAGCCGCAGCAACTACAGCGTTGGTGCAGACGGCACCATCAGCGGCCGCACATACAACTTCGAGAAGAACCCCAAGAAGTTCTATGCACAGGGATTCAATTTCATGTTGAACGTCAACTACCGTTTCTAACATATATAAGGTAAAGATATGAAAAAGTTCAATATACTGTTTGCACTTGTCATGGGTGCTGTGTCTTTCACATCCTGCATGGATGAAGACTGGAAGACCCCCGAGAATATTACAGACAACCCTCCCTACGGAAACAACGATATTGCCGTATACTGCGACAAAACTGCTGAGCTATACAACCAAAAGGTTACTACCATAGAGCAGTTAAAGGAACAATACAAGGATGTTATATCCAACAACAGC
>OMQX01000104.1 GCA_900313335.1 uncultured Prevotellaceae bacterium | reverse complement strand
GTGGCGGGGTTCCACCTCTTCCCATTCCGAACAGAGAAGTTAAGCCCGCCCGCGCCGATGGTACTGCACACCCGTGGGAGAGTAGGTAGCCGCCGTTTTCAAGAGATAGCCCGAGACGAAAGTCCCGGGCTATTGTCGTGTATGGCGCCCTGCTCTCCCACGCAGTGGGGCTTTTGACGTCGGTCAAAATGCAGTAGGTAGCCGCCGTTTACGCCAATTTCAGTTTTATACCTTCCTGCACCAATTCCCCCTCGCTTGTCATACAGCGTATCACATACTCTGCATCTGCGGGATCGTATGCGTTAAGGTTTATCTGATAGCCGAACAGTGGGCCGTTTGCCAGCTGTGATCTGATGTCCTTGCGGATTGTCTGGTATTTATCTTCGGATGGTGGTGTATAGCTGCTACTCTGGCATACGTCGCAATTTCCGCATTTCTTGTCGTATTTCTCACCGAAATAGTTCAATATCTGTTTGGTACGGCATGTTGTCCTATCGTTTATGTACTCTATCATGTGGTTTATGCGTTCGGCATACCGATCCCTGCGTTCCTCATATACACTACGGGGTATGACCAAGTCCTTGCCTTCAACGCGTCGGCGTGTGAGTTTCAGGTATGGCACCCTTTTGCGTGGGATATATCTTATGATACGCGCCGCTGACAGTGCACACAGCCTTTCATATATATCACGTGCAGATATACCTGTTGCCTGTGAGATGGCTTCCTCGTCAATATATACCATTTCCTGGAATATTCCGGTATATCGCCGTAGCATGTAGTTGAATATCTCTTCACTGCTGCCGTGTATACTGTGATACAGTTCGGAGCGTGTTGCCAGGATGGTCAAGCGGGAAGTCGTGTCTTCCTCGTCGGTAAACTCGATATATCCAGACAACTGCAGTATCTCCATTGCACCGTGAATCTGTGCATAGCTGTGGTGAAAGTTATTACAGAATTCGTGCACGTTGAATTCACGGCTTATACCAGCTCCACAATCTATGCATATTTCAAGATAGTAGCAGATATGGTCATACAGCTTGCGTATATCCTCTTTGGGCGGGAATGCGTACTGCAGGCGTCGTTCCAGCAGTTTGTTCTCTTTCCCCTCGCGCAGGAGAACTGCATACGCAGGTTTTCCGTCACGTCCGGCACGTCCGGCCTCCTGATAGTATTGCTCTATGCTTTCCGGCGGATCTATATGGACAACCAGGCGGACATCACTCTTGTCTATGCCCATTCCAAACGCATTTGTCGCTACCATGATACGCGTATGGTTTTCCTGCCAGTCGCGTTGCAGGTAGTCTTTCTGCAATTCGGATATCCCTGCGTGGAAATGCGCCGCCGAATATCCGCGTGATGTGAGCCATGATGCCGTTTCCTCGGCAGTCTGTCGCTTTGCCGTATATATAATAGTGGAGCCGGAGTAGTGTTCCAGCAGATATTCCAGTCCCTGCTGTATGGTCGTAACGTCCAGAATAGAGTAGTGCAGGTTCTTGCGCTCAAAAGACATCCTGAAGACATTACCCTCATTGAATGCGAGCTTGTCCTGTATATCCTGTACCACGGACGGAGTCGCAGATGCAGTCAGTGCCAGGACAGGAACCCCGGGCAGTTCCTTGCGTATTTCCGGAATCTGCAGATATGACGGTCTGAAATCATATCCCCATTGCGATATGCAGTGTGCCTCGTCCACACATATCATGGACACATGCATGTTGCGCATCTTGAGTATGAATATATCAGACGATAGACGTTCCGGCGAGACGTACAGGAACTTGTAATCACCATAAATGCAGTTTTCCAAGGCAGTTATGATGTCAGTACGTTTCATTCCGGAGTGTACTGCTGTAGCCTTGATGCCAAGCTGACGCAGGTGACCAACCTGGTCCTTCATAAGTGCGACAAGCGGAGTGACTACCAGACACAGTCCCGGTTGTGCCAAGGCCGGCACCTGGAAAGTGATGCTCTTGCCGCCGCCTGTCGGCATCAGGCCCAGAGTATCATGCCCGGATGAGATGCTCTCGATAATATCACGCTGAATACCCCTGAAGCTGCTGTAGCCCCAGTATTGCCGTAAAATATGAAGAAAGCGGTCAATCGAGTTCTGTTGCTTCAATGTCCTCAATTTGCAGTTGGATTTCTCCCCGTTTATAGGCATTCTCCTCAATAGAGTATACAATATTAAAGGAGCGTTTGGTCTTGATATATCGTGCCTGGCTGCTTTGCCCGAAAGCGATGCCGTTCATAACCTTGCTGCATCTGTTGTCAACAAGCTCCAGACGGATATGCTCCTGTTCGCGCCCGACAACCTTGCTGGTACCGTAGTCATAGACCTGACGCGTGCAGAAAAGAGGCTTCGTGTTCTCTGGACCGAATGGCTGGAACCGTTTCAGGTCCGAGAAAAACTTGCGGTCAATCTCCCGGAACGACAGCGTAGAGTCCACATTCAGCAGAGCATCTGTCTGCCCTGGCAGGATGTGCGTATCCACGTACTCCTCGAAGCGATGCTTGAATTCTTCCACCCTGTCGGCCTTTATGGTAAGACCGGCAGCATATGTATGCCCGCCGAAGTTCTCCAGTATGTCACGGCAGCTCTCTATTGCGGCATAGATATCAAAGCCCGCAACCGAACGCGCAGAACCTGTCGCAAAGTCGCCGTCACGCGTAAGGACGACCGCAGGACGGAAGAAAATCTCCGTCAGGCGCGAGGCAACGATTCCTATGACACCCTTGTGCCATTCCTCGTTATAGACAACAATACCCTTATGCTCATTGCGGTGCACCAATGTCTCGACAATCTGGTTGGCCTGTTCAGTCATTACCTTGTCCAGATCCTTGCGCTGCTCATTGTAGTGGTCAATCTGAGCCGCCTTGCGTTCAGCAGCATCCATATCCGTCTCGACCAGCAGTGCAACAGACTCGCGACCGTTCTCTATACGCCCCGAAGCATTCAGCCGGGGCCCTATCTTATATATGATGTCAGGCAGATGAACCTCTTTCCCCTCCATTCCGGCAATGTTCATTATAGCCCTAAGCCCTACACATGGAGACTGGTTCAGCTGTCGCAATCCATGAAACGCCAGAATACGGTTCTCACCCATAATAGGCACTATGTCGGCAGCAATGCTTACGGCACACAAGTCCAGAAGCGGAACAAGGTCCGAGAAGGGAATCCCGTTGCTCTTTGCATAGCCCTGGATCAGCTTGAAGCCGACTCCGCAGCCGCACAAGTCGCCGTACGGATATGTGCCGTCGGTACGTTTCGCATTCAATATCGCCACAGCAGGCGGCAATACGGCATCCGGTACATGATGGTCGCAGATAATGAAGTCGATGCCTTTCTCACGCGCATAGGATATCTCCTGGACTGCTTTTATGCCACAGTCCAATACGATAATCAGCTTTACGCCCGACTCACTGGCGTAGTCTATGCCCTGTTTGGATACACCGTAACCCTCTTCGTAGCGGTCAGGAATGTAGTACTCGATGCTATTGCTGTATTTCTGCAGAAATTTGTACACCAGTGCTACGGCAGTGACTCCGTCTACGTCATAGTCACCATACACCATTATCTTCTCCTTCCTGCCCAAAGCCTCGTTAATTCGCTTGACGGCAACCTCCATGTCGCGAAAAAGGAATGGGTCCAGAAGGTCGGACAACTGCGGGCGGAAGAACTTTCCAGCCTGCTGTGTACCGGTAATGCCACGGTCAACCAGGAGCTGCCCCAATATGGGGCTTATACCCAGTTCCCGTGACAAGGTCTTGGCTTGTTCCTGCTGATTACGTGTGGGCTCCTTAAACTGCCAACGGTAATTCAACGGAAACAATATTTATCAAATACCCAGCTTCTTGCGGATATCCTTAGGAACAGCGTTCTTGTTGATGACAATGTTCATGGTCTTGTAAGCTGCGTAAGGCTTGCTTACATACCAGAAACCCTTGTAAGGACCATACTCGCCCCAGGAATTCTTCATCATGAAATATTCCTTGCCATTCTGATCCTTAGCTATACCGTAGATCTGCATTCCGTGGTCATCCGTAGTTGTCCAGTTGTCATAACCCAGCTGACGCATCTCCTGAGTGATAGTCTTCTCACCGGCACCATCGGCAACCGAAATCTTTGCACCGGCCTTTTCGCCCGTCCATTTGCTCTGGTCGCTGCCTACACCGGCATTGCTCTTTGTGTCAGGAACAGTTGCCACGCAGCGGTTCTTGCCAGTACGGCGGCTGAATCCCTCCTCGCTGACGTCTGCACCCCATGCAAATGTCCAGCCGTTCTTCACAGCCTCGTCCATTACACGCATCAACTCGTCCAGAGGCAGGTTGTAGCTGCTGCCCCAGCGCCAGTTGTCCTGAATCTCCAGGATGAACGAGCTGTAGAAAGGATGGTGTGTATAGCTTGTCAGTGAAACATAGTCGTTAGGATCCAGTTTCAGGTAATCCTTGACAAAAGTCTGCGGAGTATAAGTCTTACCCTCGTACTTGAAAGTCTCAGGGCACTTGCCGAAATAGTTGTCAATCATACCCTGTACATCCTTCTTCCACATTGGATTGATCTTCTTTGCGTCACTCTTGGCAATAGCCTTGATATAAGCCTCCATGGGAGGGAAGAAGCTTGTAAAGTTAAACAGGCTGTCCCCGTACAGAGTGTTAGGATAAGGCATATTGCCCTCGGGAATCAGACCATAGTTGGCCATACAGTAGATGACATCGTAGAAGCTGCCGCCCTGGCTGAAGCTTGCATCACCGTGAGTACGCACATTGCGGTCGGCACGGTCAATATACGTCTTGTTAACCACAAAGCTCTCGCACAAGTCCAGATCCTTGATCTTCGGATTCTTCTTCATAGCCTCGCTCTCCAGGAAAGCCAGGGAAGAATAGCACCAGCAAGTACCCGAGTTGTTCTGGTTCTTGATACTTGTTACAGGATTAGCGATTACGGTCTCAAATACGAGCGAATCGCCAGACTCTGCCATTGTGGGCAGTGCGCAAACAGCAGCAACTGCCATCATCATCAGTTTTTTCATTTTGTTTAGTTATTTAGTTGTTATTCAGTTGTTCTCTTGAATGCCTCCACGTCCGCAATGTGGTACGGAATCAGGTCCTTG
>OMQX01000141.1 GCA_900313335.1 uncultured Prevotellaceae bacterium | reverse complement strand
CCTGTACACGGTTGGGCTTCAGGTCCTCGCTGAGCATACTGGTGGATACGTCCATACAGAGCATGATGTCAATGCCCTCGACATTGCGCCTGCTCCATGAGTTTGCTGTCTGGGGACGTGCCAATGCAAGGGTTGCGGAGACAAGAATAATGATATTGAGCAGGAAGGGTGCATGGGAAAGCCATACGCGCCATGTCCTGGGAAGGCCTGCGTATGCGGAGATGCTGCTGATCCTGAGACTGGGGGTGGTCTTGGAATACCTGAGCACGTACCATGCTATATATGGTATCAACAGCAACAGGAGCAGGAAATAATATGGGCTCTGGAATTCCATCAGCTAAGCAAATCGTATAAACGGTAAATAATCCATCCGAAGAGGCAGAGGCAGATGATGACGGTTATTGTTATCATGGTCTGTGCAATGATGACCTGACGCAGGCGTGCATGGTCTGTCTGCTTTATTACCTCGGGCTCGGCTTCCTTGTAAACCTCTTCCTCGAGCTTTGTGTCATTGACGTACCTGAGTGCTGCCATCAGGTTGCTGTCGTTTTCGCCCATATAGGGCTGGAAACGTGCAAACTTGACAAGGTCGGCAGTCGCAAAAATAGTCCTCAGCTCGTTGAGGCTCTGCTCATCACCGCGCTCTATGAGATTCTGTATAATCTCGTTGCTGGTAAGCTCCATTGCCGAGAAGCCGTATCTGTCCTGGATGTACTCGCGCAAGACGTCTGTAAGGCGTGTGTAGTATTCCTTGCTGTCGTTGTCTGTCCATGGTTTCTGGGACTTGATATTCTCTATCTCGTTCAATGCCACCTGGTGCGGCGGGAGTTTCTTCTTGACGCGTATGAAGCTGAATACGGGCTTGCCGTTGCGTGTCCTGTGCCATATATATACGGTAACTCCCACCAATACCATGGCAATAAGCCATGAGTATACGATTCCTTTCCAGTCATCCCAGCAGAAAGGTACTGTCTGTACCGGGCGCGGAGGACATATCTTGTCTGTCTGTGTGGTGTCTATGTCAAGAGTGAGGACCTTGATGGCAAGTGGCTTGGTTTCGTATGGCTTCTTGTCTACAAGCACCTTGAACGGTGGTATTCTGTAGAGCGAGGAATCCCAGGCGGTAATGATGTATTTCTGCTTGATTTCAAGTCGTTTGCCGTCGTTTATCCTTTGTGTGTCTGCCTTCAGGACATTAACGACCTCGACATTGGGAATGAGCATATCGCCTTTCCTGATACGCGGGAGCTGCAGATGCTGCCCGGCATCCATAACGACATTCAATTCTATTCCATCCTGCTGCCCGACAAAGAACTCGACGCTGTCAAGTCTTGCCGAAACATTTACCTGGGCAAATGATGCGTAGGCAAACAGTATTAAAATATATAAGGTAAATAACCTCTTCATCTCTCTATGTCCTGTATCTGAAAAGACGCATTAATGCAGAAACGTAGTCATGGTCCGTGCGTACGCTTACATTGTCGACACCACTGCGCAGGAATGTATCCTGAAGGTATGTCTGGCGGGAGTGCCACCATGCTGACTGCCTGTTGCGTACGCGTGTGTTGGATGTGTCGACGAGCAACTCGCGTCCGGATTCTGCATCGCGTACCTTGACAAGTCCTATGTTGGGCAATTCGGCTACTCGCCTGTCATATACCTGAATGGCAACGACGTCGTGTTTGCGGTTGGCGATTGTGAGGGGCTTGCTAAAGTCCTTTTCTTCTATGAAGTCGCTGAGCAGGAATGCCGTACAGCGGCGCTTGATTACCGAGGTGAGGTACTCAACTGCCATTCCGATGTCGGTCTTGTGGGACTCGGGCTTGAACTCCAGCAGCTCTCGTATAATATACAGAATGTGCTTGCGGCCTTTCTTTGGGGGAATGAACTTCTCTATACGGTCGGAGAAGAATATCACGCCTATCTTGTCGTTGTTCTGTATTGCCGAGAACGCAAGTGTTGCGGCAATCTCGGTCAACATGGAGCGCTTGGTCATAACGCTTGTGCCGAATTCGAGCGAACCGCTGACATCAACACATAGCATTACGGTCAGTTCGCGTTCTTCCTCAAATACCTTGACATAGGGCTTGTTGAAACGTGCGGTCACGTTCCATTCTATGTCCCTGATGTCATCACCATATTGATATTCCCTAACCTCGGCAAAGGCCATACCACGTCCCTTGAAGGCACTGTGGTATTCACCAGCAAAGATATTATTGGACAGACCCTTGGTCTTGATCTCAATCTGGCGTACTCGTTTCAGTATATCAGAAGTTTCCATGAAAACCGGACAATCAGGGAACCTCGACCTTGTTGATAATCTGGCTGATAATCTCCTCGGTGGTTACGTTGTTGGCTTCTGCCTCGTAGGTCAGGCCCAAACGGTGACGCAACACATCGTGTGCAACGGCACGTACATCCTCGGGGATAACGTATCCGCGATGCTTGATGAATGCGTATGCACGTGCTGCGAGTGCCAGGTTGATGCTGGCACGCGGGCTGCCGCCAAACTCGATGTAATCCTTGATATCACCCAAATTGTATTTCTCGGGATAGCGTGTTGCAAACACGAGGTCTGCAATGTACTGCTCGATCTTTTCGTCAAGATATACCTGATGTACGACCGAACGTGCCTCGAGGATGTCATTGGCCTTCAGTACCGGCTTGATTTCCTGCTTCTGTCCGGATATGTTTAGTCTTACTATGCGCTTCTCTTCCTCGATCTGGGGATAGTCGATCAGGACCTTGAGCATAAAACGGTCGACCTGTGCTTCGGGCAACGGGTATGTGCCTTCCTGTTCAAGGGGATTCTGCGTAGCCATAACAAGGAATGGCCTGGGAAGCTGGAAGGTTTCCTTGCCGATTGTTACCTGGCGCTCCTGCATGGCTTCGAGCAATGCGCTCTGTACCTTTGCCGGTGCACGGTTAATCTCGTCTGCCAGAACGAAGTTGGCGAAGACAGGTCCTTTCTCTGTCTGGAACTTCTCGTCCTTCTGTGAATAGATCATTGTACCGATAACATCGGCTGGCAGAAGGTCCGGTGTGAACTGTATACGGCTGAACTGTGCATCAACGAGCGAGGCGAGGGTCTTGATTGCCTGTGTCTTGGCAAGACCCGGAACGCCCTCGAGAAGCACGTGGCCATCGCTGAGCAGACCGATAAGAAGGCTTTCGACCAGATGCTTCTGACCGATAATGGTCTGTGCCATACCGGTCTGAAGATTGGTTACAAAGGCGCTCTGCTGTTCGATCTGCTCGTTTAGTGCGCGAATGTCAAATGTGTCCATTGTGATATGTTTTACTGAATTTCAGCGCAAAGATAGACACTTCCTTTTGAATATTGTGTTACAGAATACTTAAAACTGAAACAGCAAATTCTAAAGGGTGTTAAATGCCCTATCCGGCACTGATCAACAAAACTATCAATGACGACGTGCCCTGGCTCTACTGCGACGCAGTGCTCTTTCCAAACGCCAGCGCTGTTCGGGATGCTTCTCGTAGTATTCCATCACAGCCTGATTGATCTTGGCTATGCTGTCGGAATCGGCCTTTGCCTTTGCAATGCTGTCGGCCTTTGACTTCTCGATCCTTGCTTGTTCTGCTGCCTGGACTGCTGCGATAGAGTCTGCCCTGAGTTTTTCGATAACTGCAGGATCATTTGCGGGATCCTGTTTGTCCGAATATTGTTTTGCAAGGAACAGGATTGCACAAACTGCAACTGCTACTATTGCAAGGACATATATCCATACCTTGTTTCCCTTGGGCTGTGTCTCTTGTTTCTGAGGCTGAGTTGGCTGAGCCGGCTTGGTTACCTGAGCTGGTTTAGCTGGCTTTGCGGGTTT
>OMQX01000105.1 GCA_900313335.1 uncultured Prevotellaceae bacterium | reverse complement strand
AGACGACGCCCTGTGTGCAACACGTGCAGCAATCGAGGAAGGCATCATCCCTGGCGGCGGCGTAGCATACATCCGTGCCCAGAAAGCACTGGAGGATGTAAAGGGTGCCAACCAGGATGAACAGACAGGTATCAAGATTATCTACCGTGCCATAGAGGAGCCTCTGCGCCAGATTGTCAAGAACGCAGGTGAGGAAGCCAGTGTTGTCGTAAACAATGTACGTGCCGGAAAGGACGACTACGGCTACAATGCACGTGAGGACAAGTACGAGAACATGAAAGCCTCAGGCATCATTGATCCTGTCAAGGTAACACGCGTTGCTCTTGAGAACGCGGCTTCAATAGCCGGCATGTTCCTTACAACGGAGTGTGTTATCTGCGATAAGAAGGAAGACAAGCCCGAAATGCCGATGGGCGGAGCCCCTGGCATGGGCGGCATGATGTAATTCCTGACCAGGAAACAAGTTCACGCATTTATTAAACGGGGTCCTGATTTTTGGGGCTCCGTTTTTATGTTTGTGATATTTTTCGTAACTTCGCAACATGGAAACGGACATAACGGGACGTTTTGCCCCATCACCCACAGGGCGCATGCATCTTGGCAATGTGATGTGTGCCTTGCTTTCATGGCTGGACGCAAAAAGCCAGGGTGGCAGATGGCTGCTGCGCATTGAGGACATTGACACTCAGCGCTGCAAGCGCGAATATGCCTTGCAGCTGATGGAGGATCTCCAGTGGCTGGGACTGATGTGGGACGATAATGCGGTGTGGCAGAGCGAACGCGGTGATATATATCAGCAACACCTGGATTACCTGACCAGCCTGGGACTTACATATCACTGCAACTGCACGCGCAATGACTTACTGGCATCGTCGGCTCCACATGAAGCTGACGGCCGTATAGTTTACCCTGGGACCTGCCGTGACAAGGGGTTGAAAGAAGGGGCGGTGAGGATACGGGTCCCTAAGGAGCTGGAGGCGACAAACGGTGACTTTATAGTGCAAAGGCGGGATGGCACATGGGCATACCAGCTGGCTGTCGTTATTGATGATGCCCTGATGGGAATAAACCGTGTAGTACGTGGCAGAGACCTGAAGACATCTGTCCCGCAGCAGGAATTCCTGTACGATGTATTTGGTTTCCGGAAACCTGAATTCAGGCATCATCCGCTATTGTGCAACATGGCAGGCCTGCGTCTGTGCAAGCGAGACAGGAGTCTGGACATGGGGATATTGCGCAAGAAATACCTGCCAGAGGAGATTATCGGCTATCTGGCATATAAAACAGGACTGACCAGGGAATACAGGGCGGCAGGAGCGAAAGAACTGCTCAACGCCTTCTCATGGAGCAGAATACCCGAGGACGATATAATGATTAACGCGGATTGTCTTCATGCCTCTGTTGGTCAATCTTCTGGAAATCCTTCATCCTGAGCTTGAAACTGCGGGTGAGGTAGCGGTCCAGGACAACAGGATTGACACTGAGCTCCTCGGGAGTACCATGGAATAATATCTGACCCTCGAACAGAAGATATGCACGGTCTGTAATACACAGGGTCTCCTCTACATTATGGTCGGTTATCAGCACTCCTATATTCTTCTGCTTTAGTTTCCAAACAATATACTGGATATCCTCGACGGCAATAGGGTCCACACCTGCAAAAGGCTCGTCAAGCATAATGAACTTGGGATCAATGGCAAGGCATCGTGCTATTTCGGTACGGCGTCGCTCACCACCGGAAAGCTGGTCTCCAAGATTCTTGCGTACGGTTTCCAGACGAAACTCACTGATAAGGCTTTCCAGTCTCTCCTTTTGGTAGTCCTTGGGCTTGCCTGTCATTTCCAAAACGGAAGCAATGTTGTCCTCGACACTCATCTTGCGGAAAACAGATGCTTCCTGGGCAAGATATCCTATACCCTTCCGGGCACGGCGATATACCGGATACTTGGTAATCTCCTCGTCACCTATCCAAATATGGCCCTCGTTAGGTACTACCAGGCCTGTTGTCATATAGAAACTGGTTGTCTTGCCTGCTCCATTGGGTCCCAGGAGACCTACGATCTCACCCTGGCGGACATGGAACGACACGTTATTAACAACTGTACGCTTACCATAGACCTTTACCAAACCTTCGCTACGGAGCTCCATTCTATCGTCTGTCATATGCCGTGTTGATGCTTTACAAGTTACAAAGGTATGAAAAGAAGAGCAATGTGCAAAATAAATAAGGTGTTTTGATAGAATATTACATAAATTTTCATAACTTTGCGCGACCAATTGGCGTATAAGGAGTAATGTTGCTATTTAAAGGAATATCAACTTTTGGTTCGTACTTGTTACTGATGGGACGCGTGTTGTCGCTTCCCGAAAGATGGCGCATGTTCTTCAAGCAGTACGTCAAGGAACTGGTTGCACTGGGCGTTGACAGTATTGGCATAGTCCTGCTGATATCCTTCTTTATCGGTGCTGTGATATGCATACAAATCAAGCTGAACATCGCTTCGCCCTGGATGCCTAATTACACGACAGGCTATACTACACGTGAAATCATGCTTCTGGAGTTCAGCTCCAGCATAATGTGTCTGATTCTCGCAGGCAAGGTGGGGTCTAACATTGCGTCGGAGATAGGCACAATGCGTGTAACACAGCAGATAGATGCCCTGGATATAATGGGTATCAACTCGGCCAGTTTCATTATCCTGCCAAAGGTCTTGGGGCTGATAACGATGATTCCGATATTAGTGGTATTCAGCATCGTTGCAGGATTTATAGGTGCCTATGCGACCTGTGCGTTGGGTGTACTTTCTGCGGATGACCTGACGGCAGGCCTCCTGCATGATTTCAACCAATGGTATGTATGGATGAGCCTGATAAAAAGCCTGTTCTTTGCTTTCATCATCTCCAGTGTAAGCAGTTTCTACGGATACACCGTAGAAGGAGGCAGCTTTGATGTCGGCAAAGCAAGTACGAATGCAGTGGTAAGCAGCAGTATCCTGATATTGTTTGCAGATATTTTCCTGACTCAGATATTAAGTTAATGCCCTTGTCATGATTGAGGTGAGGAACATACACAAGTCATTCGACGGCCGCAAGGTCCTGAAGGGAATTGATGCAACATTCCTGGACGGCAAGACCAACCTGATTATCGGTCAGTCGGGCTCGGGAAAGACCGTGCTTATCAAAAATATCGTCGGGCTGCTGACTCCTGATGAGGGACAGGTTCTGTACGACGGGCGTGACTTTGTAAAGATGACCGACAAAGAGCGGGTCATGGTACGCCGCGAAATGGGAATGCTTTTTCAGTCCGCTGCATTATTTGATTCAATGACGGTGCTTGAGAACGTCATGTTCCCACTGGACATGTTCTCGGACATGAACCGCCTGGAACGCGAAAAGAGGGCTTGCTTCTGTCTGGAACGCGTGAATCTGAAGGGTGCTGAGTTCAAAATGCCAGGTGAGATAAGCGGCGGTATGCAAAAGCGTGTAGCTATTGCGCGTGCAATTGCCCTGAATCCCAAATACCTGTTCTGCGACGAGCCTAATTCAGGTTTGGACCCCAAGACATCACTTGTCATCGACGACCTGATCCACAGCATTACGGAAGAGTACAGGATGACGACCATAATCAACACTCACGACATGAACTCCGTAATGGGTATTGGCGAACACATTATATATATATATGACGGCAATCTGGAGTGGACCGGCACAAAGGACGAGATAATGACGTCGACTAACGAGAGGCTGAATTCATTTATCTTTGCAAGTGATCTGTTCCGCAAGGTAAAGGAAGCCAACAAGTAAAGCAAAAACAAACAAATAAAGAATAATTTAACCATGAAGATTTCTTTCGAAAAGACTGACAAAATCAACGGCCTGCTGACAATTACCCTGGCAAAGGCCGACTACGAGGCAAACGTCGAGAAGACACTGAAGGATTACCGCAGGAAAGCATCTCTGCCCGGTTTCCGTCCAGGTCAGGCTCCTATGAGCATCCTGAAGAAACGTTTCGGACAGGAGGTTCAGGCCGAAGAGCTTAACAAGATGCTTGGCACAGAGCTGTACAAGTATATACGCGAAGAGAAAATAGACATCCTGGGAGAGCCCATGCCAAGCGACAAGCAGGGCGAAATAAGCCTGGATGCAGACGAGCAGACATTCGTGTTCGATATCGCATTGGCTCCTGAGATGGATGCAAAGATAAGCAACAAGGACACCATCGAGTACTACAACATTGAGGTTGATGACGCCATGGTTGACAACCAGGTGAAGATGTACGCAAGCCGTGCCGGCGGTTACCAGAAGGTGGACGAATATCAGCCCAAGGATATGGTAAAGGGTATTCTGACCGAACTGGGAAAGACCGGCAAGCCTAAGCGCGGAGGTATTGAGGTGGAAGGTGCAACAATGTTGCCTGACTACATGAAGGACGAGGACGAGAAGGCCAAGTTCAATGGTATGAAAGCCGGTGATGTCATCACCTTTAATCCATCAAAGGCATACAACAGTGACGTTGAGCTGTCTTCCTTGCTGAAAATTACAAAGGAGGAGGCTGCAGCCGTAACTGGAGATTTCCAGTTCCAGGTAAGTGAGATCACCCGCTACGAACCGCATGCACTGGATCAGGAGCTGTTTGATATGGCATTGGGCAAGGATAAGGTCAAGAGTGAGGAGGAATTCCGCGCCGCCATCCGCGAGAATCTGTCGGAACAGTTCAAGACAGACAGCGAGTTCCGTTTCGTAATTGACCTGAAGAAATATCTGGTGAAGCGTATCGGAAACGTAGAGTTCCCTGAAGCTATGCTGAAGCGTATCATGCAGAAGAACAATCCCGACAAGGACGCAGAGTTCATCGAGAAGAATTTCCAGCCAAGCATCGAGGAGCTGAAATGGCACCTGATCAAGGAGCAGCTGTGTGATCAGCTGGAGATTAAGGTCGAGCAGCCTGACGTTCTGGAGACTGCAAAGGAAGTCACACGCATGCAGTTCGCACAGTACGGCATGACCAACATTCCGGAGGATGCCCTGAACAACTATGCCAACGAGATGCTGAAGAACAAGCAGCAGGCCGAAGGTCTTGTCACAC
>OMQX01000145.1 GCA_900313335.1 uncultured Prevotellaceae bacterium | reverse complement strand
ATGCCGTTCTCCAAATCCAGGAAGATATTGCCAAAACGGTTGCCGCGTGGGAATGTGAAACGGTAAAAAGCAACGCGCTCGGAGGCGGTAATCTCGGCAGTGATATGGTTCTTGTCCAGACGTACCTTGTAATACCCTGCCTGTACATCCTCGTTGTCATGGGAATATGTCGAGGCTATCTGGTCCAGGATTTCCAGGTGTGACGTTTTTGTGTTCACAAGGCCGTAGACGGGCATAATTGTAATGTCGCCCAAATCCGAGCAGCCTGTTCCGGAGAGGTGGGTTTGTGCAAACCCGACTATACTGTCACCACTGGAATGGTATCCGCTGCACCAGTCCCAGCCGTGATACGGCTGTACGGGACCTGCATCGACCATTCCCCATGGCACGCAGGCACCTACAAATACATGACCATGACCTGCGGAGCCGATACGGGGATCGACATAATCAACCAACTTCTTTGTCTCGGCTCCGAACGCTGCGGCGGCCATAAGGGACAAAATAAGGATATACACACGTTTCATCGTTACAAAAGTATAAAAAATAGACACATCATCGTATGTTTATTCGGAAAAAGTGTATATTTGCATCCGGTTTTATACATTATTTATATTATAAACACAATCTATAACACAAAATGAAGAAACTGATGTTAATGGCCATTGCCATCGTGCTGGCCATTACCCCTGTGTCTGCAAAGGACAAAACCAAGAACAGGGACAAGAAACAGAAAGGTCAGCCTGCTGCTCAGCAAGCGCCTCAGCCTCCCAAGCCAAGCATCTCGCGACAGGGAATGTTTGACATTACGAAAGTAAATGCGGACTGGTTCATGGAAATACCTGATTCGCTTTTGGGGAAGGACATACTGGCAATAACGCGCTATACCAGCACGCCGTCTAACAGCGGCAAGTTTGGCGGCGAGATGTGCAACGAACAGGTCGTGTATTTCCAGAAAGGTGTTGACGGCAACCTGCTGCTGCGCTCGCGCATGACGGTCAATGTGGCGGATACGACACAGATGATCAACAAGGCTGTCGTAATAAGCAACGAGAACCCTATAATCGCGTCTTTCAAGATTGAATCAGGCGCGAACAAGAGGTGCAAGATTAAAGTGAACGCATTCCTGAACGACGACAATGCCTTAGGAATACATCAGAGCCTGAAGAAAACGCTGGAACTTGGGGCGCCAATGATGGGACTGGGATATATCGAGGATATCAAGACCTTCCCGACAAATACCGAGATACGTCTGGTAAAGACATATAATTCCAACAGCAAGCGCCTGCCGGGTGCTGTTGCTACGGGCAAGGTAACCTTCGGTCTGAACATTTCGTTCGTCATGCTTCCCGAGCAGCTGATGATGCCGCGATACTATGATCCGCGTGTGGGCTACTTTACAGAGAGCTTCAACACCTTTAACGACCAGCAGCAGCGTGTGGACGGCAAGACACTGATCTCTCGCTACCGTCTTGAGCCTAAGGATTCGGCTGACATGGAGAAGATGCGTCAGGGAGAGCTGGTCGAGCCTAAGAAGCCTATTGTATATTATATCGACCCTGCTACTCCAAAGCAGTGGCGCAAGTATCTGATTGCCGGTGTAAATGACTGGCAGAAGGCTTTCGAGAAGGCTGGTTTCAAGAATGCCATACGCGGCGAGGAATGGCCCGAAAATGACAGTACTATGTCTATGGAGGATGCCCGTTTCTGCGTAATACGCTATCTGGCAAGTCCTATTGCCAATGCGTATGGTCCGCATGTATCCGACCCCCGTACAGGTGAGATCCTGGAGAGCCATGTCTGCTGGTATCACAACGTGATGTCATTGGTGCATGACTGGTATATGATTCAGGCATCGAGCATCGACGAGGCTTCTCGCAAGATGAAATATGACGAGGAGCTGATGGGTAATTTGATACGTTTCGTTTCAAGCCATGAGGTAGGTCACTCGCTGGGTCTGCGTCACAATTTCGGTTCGTCAAGCACCGTACCTGTGGATTCACTGAGGAACAAGGCATGGGTTGAGAAGAATGGTCATACACCTTCTATCATGGACTATGCACGTTTCAATTACGTTGCACAACCCGAGGATGGTATTTCGCGCGACGGAATATTCCCCCGTATAGGTGACTATGATGAATGGGCCATACAGTGGGGCTACAAGCCTATGCTGGATGCCCGGGATGTGGACGAGGATCACAAGGCCCTGGAGCCAATGGTCCTGGAGGCCATGAAGAATCCCCGCCTGTGGTGGGGTGACGGTGAAGGACTGAGCACTGATCCTCGCCGTCAGACCGAGGATCTGGGTGACGATGCAGTAAAGGCCAGCACATACGGTGTAAGGAACCTGAAGCGGGAAATGGCAAACCTTGAGAGCTGGACTGCTGATGAAAAGGACATATACGGCGAGAATCTTGGCGAGATGTATTACCAGTTCCAGGCTCAGCTTAACCGCTATGTGGGGCACGTGGCAAAGTACATCGGTGGTACATATCAGAACTACCGCACACGCGAACAGGGCGGCACCGTATTCCAGCCTACCCCGCTGGCAAAGCAGAAGGCTTCGCTTAAATGGCTTGAGGAGAATATAATAAACGAGCCTGTATGGATACGCTCATTCAACTACTGCAAGTCCCTTGCTGCTGATACTCGCGACCTGACACTGAACATTGCACGTACGACTGCATACGTCCTGGTCAGCCGCATCGGTGCAAACAACGATCTGTATCCTGCAGAGAAATATATCGATGATCTTGTACGGATGGCGTTCCGTGAAACTTCCACAGGTGCAAGTGTAAGCAAATATCGCGAGGCTCTGCAGTTGCAGATGGTGAGCACCCTGATAACAACATTTACCGCCTTGCCTGCAACATCAATCAGCACTCAGCGCGCACATGCCATGTACGCCCTGAAACAGATTCAGTCCAAGGTACGTACAGCTGCCGGGGATGCACACACACGCAGCCACTATGCGAACATCAACGACCTGATTGCACGTGCACTGCTCGTAAAGTAACGTGCGCTGCCTGTCAACAGACCAAGAAGCCCCGGGTCCTTGCGGATCCGGGGCTCTCTGTTATATCTTGTTGAACGCGTTATGCTTTCAGGCGGGCGCTTAATTTCTCCAGCATGTCGAGCGTCATGCTGTGCAGGTCGAACTGCGGTTTCCAGTCCCACTCCTTACGTGCACACATATCATCAAGGCAATCAGGCCAACTGCTGGCTATGCTCTGCTTCAGGGGATCAACCTGATACTCCATCTGGAAGCCCGGCAGTTCCTCGCGAATAGTCTCGTATATCTGGTTCGGTTCAAATGACATACTTGCAATATTGAAGCTGTTACGATGAACGAGACGTGAAGGATCTGCCTCCATCAACTGGACACATGCATTGAGGGCATCCGGCATGTACATCATGTCCATGAATGTTCCCTGAGCGATAGGACAGATGAACTTCTCTCCCTTAACAGCACTGTAGTAGATATCCACTGCATAATCGGTAGTTCCGCCTCCGGGAGGGGTCACGTTGCTGATCAGGCCGGGGAAACGTACCGAACGTGTATCTACACCGTACTTATTGAAATAGTAGTCTGAAAGCAGCTCACCGGTTACCTTGGAAATTCCGTAAATGGTCTTCGGTCGCTGGATAGTGTCCTGCGG
>OMQX01000106.1 GCA_900313335.1 uncultured Prevotellaceae bacterium | reverse complement strand
TTTGTACATGGGATACCCAAACTCTCGATAAAAGTCTGAGTTCCGCCAGTACTCAGCAACTCGACTCCCTGGCTATGCAACTCCTTCAAGATGGCATCCAGCCCATCCTTGTGAAACACGCTTACCAGCGCCCTCCTGATTTTTTTCTCTTCCATTTCGATATAATGATTTATGATTTTGCGCGTGCAAAGATATAACTTTTTCTCAAATCATCGGTTACCTTTAGGTAATTTATTTAGTAACCATTTGGAAGCTAATGCAAAATTTTATACATTTGCGTCACGCGATAATTAAACAAACTGATAAAATATTTATTAAATTAAAAAACACTCTTATGAAAAAGATTGTATCATTGGCTATCGTATTGTTAGCCCTCGGTGCAGGTGTTTCTGCCCAGAACTACAACGCTGACGCAAACAAGGCTCAGAAGAAAGAGACACGTGAGGCTATCAAGGAGAAGGCCTCTAAGGAAGCGAAGAAGTCTGCAAAACAAATGGCAAAAGAAGGCTGGAAGCCGCTTCCCGGCACAGAGGCCCTGGAAAAGCAGATGCAAAATTCCATGCTGGCAAGTTACGAGCGTACCAACGGCATGCCTGCCTACATCATGGGACAGGGTACTGCAATAGCTGCCAACATCGATGCTGCAAGAAACGTTGCACGTAAGCGCGCCATCGCAAATATTGCCGAGAATCTGGGAACTGCAGTTGCCAGCATTACCGAGTCCACCGACAGCAATGTAGAGCTGACAACCGGCGAGGTTGAGACAATCAACAAGACCATGACGAGCAGCCAGCAGTTCTTCCAGCGTGAGATAGGCCAGACTACCGATGTGGTCCAGGCTTACCGCGAGAAGGGCAACAAGGTTGAGGTCCTGATTACCAAGAGCTATGACGGCGGACGTGCGCAGCAGGCTATCATGAAGGCTTTCGAAAAGGAGTCTGCCGAGTTGCGTGCAAAGCTGGAAAAGAAGATGAAGGGCGAATAATCCTGCTTTTCAATGAAACTGGGTGCCTTTCTCCATCATCTGGAAGTTGTCGCGCTGTCCATCGGCATAATGTCATTCTTCGCAACCATTGCATTCGTGGCAGCGCCGCTGGCTCCGCTTAAGCGTGTATTGTCTAATTTCTCGTTCACCGATATATACTACGAGATATCAAGCGAGACATCGGCCGACAGTTGCACGTCAATCGTTATCGTTGACCTGACGAAACTGACGGACCGGCGTGAAATCGCCCGCACCATCGATGACATACAGAAATGCAGTCCAAAGGTAATCGGGCTGGACTTCTGCCTTGACAACGAAGGTGAAAACATCGAAGGCAACATGATGATGGAGAAGGTTGCCATGGACTATCCCAATATGGTGTGGTCCATGAAATGTCTTAATTATGCGAACGACAGTGTAGGATGGCAGGACGCCATACATTCGTACTTTACCGAAGGTATCGAGGTCACGGAGGGAAGCACCAATATGCCACGTGGCAGCCTGTATGACAGCACGAAGCGCAAAGTCCCCCTGACCGAAACCCTGAACGGAGAAATAGTGCCAAGCTTCAGTACACAGATTGCCAGCATGTTTCTTGACAGGGATATACGCAACGGGCGTACCGGTGACTTGGACATCAACTTCTCTCCTACATATTTTCGTAAGATAAAACCCCAGGATATACAGAAAAATCGCGATTACATCGAAGGAAGCATCGTGCTAATAGGTTCCCTGTACGAAGAAAGCGACCGCCATTGGACTCCGGTTGGTAAAATTGCCGGAGTTGAGATTATTGCCTATGCCGTACTGACATTACTGGAAAACAAGGAGGTTACCGAGGTATCCAGTGTGTTGTTGATGTTCGCATCGCTTATCCTGATATTTATTGTACAGCTGCTACAGTCTTGGCATCTGGGCGTAACCAGAAGGAGCAACAATCCGTTCGTACGCTTCATCATAGGCAGTTCCTATGTCATAGACATTCTTACCTTCCTGTTTACCAGTGTATTCCTGGGACTTGGCTATCTCCTGTTTATGATTTACGGCATCAGCTTCAATATCGCGTGGGCCATTTCGGCAATTGCTTTCCTGAGCACCTCGCGTGCGATGACCACAGCCATAAACCAGTATGTACAGGCGACGCTGGAGCGATATCCAAAACTTAGGATGTGTAAAATATTTACAACATGAAACCGAATAAGATACACCGCCTCGTAATTGTAACCGTTCTCTATTTATTTACATACACTGCATACGTACATGCAGATGATTATCTCGCCTTTAATGTAATAGGCAAGGTTCAATATGAGAAATCCGGTCAGCTGGTTGACCTCAACATGAAAGAGCGTTTCCCCGTCAACGCAGTAGTGCATATCCCCCAAGGTGCAAAACTGGAAGTCCTGAATGAAAAGGACAGGCAACGCTACATATTGTCCAAGCCGGGAAAGGGAACCGTTACAGTATTGGCACAGGCAACCGGTAACCGCACAATGGAACTGACAATGCGGTATATAACGTATGTCAAAAAGCAAATGACCAACAAGGGGCTGACATCCAAGCAACGCCTCACGGACTTTGCTACGGTAACCAGGCATAAGGCCGAAGTTGCAGATGAAAACGAACAGCCAAAGAGTTTTGCGGACAAGATGAAGGAAAAGTTCAACGCTTTCCGTAACGCCAGTGCCGAGAAATTCAAGAGTTTCCGCGATGAATGCAACAAGAAATACACCGAATTCGTCCGCAAGGCATGGGAAGAGTTCGGTAGCGTAGAACCCCTGAAATGCCCTCAAATCCCAGAGGTCGAGCCTAAGGTATACAATCCTGAGCAAGACGAACCCAAGGTTGAGCCAAAGTCGGAACCGAAGGTTGAGCCAAAGGCTCAGCCCAAGGCGGAACCCAAAGTTGAGTCAAAGAACGAACCAAAGAATGATCCTGTAGCTGAACCAAAGAAAGAGCTTCAGCCGGAAGCGCCAGCAAAACCCGAGGCTCCAAGACAGAATCTGGAACTACTGCATCCCAAAATTATCATTGAGCCGGTTAAACCCGAGGATTTAGAACAGCCACAGCCTCTGGAAATCATCCCCGAGCATAAAATTGATGCAGACCAGATTGATTTCTCACATATTCCATTCGAATTCTACGGTACAGAACTCAGTGTTCGCCTCAGTGAGCTACAACGCCTGCATCTGCCAACCATACAGCCCAATGATGTAGCCAACCAGTTAGAAAAGCTCAACACCCCCGAGTACAACAATCTGCTCATTGACTGCCTCAATATCCGCAAGGAACACCAGTTTTGTGACTGGGCATACCTGCTGATGCTCAAGAGTCTGAGTGACGAATATTGCGGCAGCGGCACCAATGAGGCCGCACTCATGTGTGGCTGGCTATATGCACAGAGTGGTTACCAAGTACGTTATGCCTCATCTATCGACAACGAACACCTGTACCTGCTGATAGCCAGCAAGCACAGCGTCTACGACAAAAGCGGCTATGTTATAGATGGGACAAACTATTACCCACTGGAAGATATCTCGGGACGCGTTAACGTATGCAAGGCTCCTATGGAACAAGAGAAAAGCATGAGCCTGTACGTGGCACAGGACCAAAAGTTTGACATGAAATCCAAGGGAACGCGTACCATCAAATCCGCCCGTTTCCCGGATTTCAATTTCACTGTTGACATAAACCAGAACCTGATAGACTTCTACGCCAATTATCCGTCGTCATGCATCAACAACGATTTCACTACACGCTGGCAGATGTATGCCAACACACCGCTGGACGAGACTGTCAAGGATGTTATCTACCCGGTACTGAAGGAGAAACTTTCCGGCATGAAAGACATTGATGCCGTAAACCATCTGCTTAACCTGGTGCAGACAGGTCTCGAATACAAGTATGACGAAGAGGTATGGGGTGAAGACCGAGCATTCTTTGCCGAGGAAACACTTAATTATCCTTTCTGCGACTGCGAGGACCGTTCCATACTGTTTACTCGTCTGGTACGTGACCTGCTTGGATTGAAATGTGTACTGATCTACTATCCGGGGCATCTGGGTGCAGCCGTCAACATTCCTTCCGGAGCACGCGGTACTTACTACAACTACAACGGAGACGATTACACTGTCTGCGACCCGACATACATAGGTGCGGATGCCGGTATGCAGATGAGCATGTTCTCCAACGACGACGCTACACTGATAGCACTCGAGTAGGGCATAAAAAGCAGGCCGTTGTCAGTCCCAGACTGACGGGATATGGCTGCCCGATTCGTACCACTTGACAAGGTGTACCTCAAACTGCAGCGTAGAGTATGCAGGGATTGTACCCTGAGCTGTAGCATTGTAACCAAGCTTGTAGGGGATGTATATCATCCAGTGGTCACCTTCCTTCATATACTGCAGAGCAGTCTTAAAACCATCCACCAAACCGTCGATACCCATCAGGATGGGCGTCGCGGTACTTGGGTTATACTCTCCGTAATATGAAGTAGAGAATACCTCCTGAACCATATCCATATCACTGCCATGACCGGTATAGTTGAGTGTTGGCATAAGAAATCCGCGGAAGGATACGCGTACAGAGTCACTATGTGTAGGCGAACCCTTCTTGATAGATGCCTGAAGCTCCTCACCTGTCAGGTCATTACCAAGATCCTTGACACAAATAGAATCAAGTATGGTACCCGATTCATTCTGTATCTTGTACAATGTACGGATCATACGCCACTGGCAATGTTCCTGCCAGTGCTCACCCCACTGTGCTTTTGCCTTGTCGATGGCTGCGTGTACCGAATCACGCACGATACATTCCCAAGTATCTTACAAAGTTTCATTTACAGAAGGTTCTTGAGTAGTGATGTTATGCTGACCTTGTCCTCGATAATACCACGCAATTCGCTGATAGCCACACGACGCTGTTCCATAGTGTCGCGGTCACGCAGCGTAACCGTATTGTCCTGAAGGGTCTGCTGGTCAACTGTTACGCAGAACGGGCATCCGATAGCATCCATACGACGGTAGCGCTTACCTATCTGATCCTTCTCCTCATACTTGCAGTTGAAGTGGAAGCGGAGATCATTGATAATCTCCTGAGCCTTTTCCGGCATTCCGTCCTTCTTAGTTAGCGGGAATACTGCAAGTTTTACTGGTGCCAAAGCTGCCGGCAGGTGCAGTACGGTACGTGTCTGTCCGTCTGCAAGCTGCTCCTCCTCATAACTATGACACATAATTGAGAGGAACATACGGTCAACACCTATTGACGTCTCGATTACATATGGAGTATAGCTTTCGTTACGTTCAGGATCGAAATATTCAATTTTCTTGCCGCTATACTTTGCATGCTGACTGAGGTCAAAGTTTGTTCGTGAATGGATTCCCTCTACCTCCTTGAAGCCAAATGGCATGTGGAATTCGATATCAGTTGCTGCATTCGCATAGTGTGCCAGCTTATCATGATCGTGGAAGCGATAGTTCTCGCTGCCAAAACCAAGATTCTGGTGCCATTTCATACGAGTTTCCTTCCACTTTGCAAACCAGTCAAGTTCAGTGCCAGGCTGAATAAAGAACTGCATTTCCATCTGTTCAAACTCACGCATACGGAAGATGAACTGACGTGCAACAATCTCGTTGCGGAATGCCTTTCCTATCTGTGCGATACCAAAAGGAAGCTTCATTCGCCCCGTCTTCTGTACGTTCAGGTAGTTGACGAAAATGCCCTGTGCCGTCTCGGGACGGAGATATATCTTGCTTGTACCCTCGGCAGCAGCACCCATCTCTGTCGAGAACATCAGGTTGAACTGACGTACGTCTGTCCAGTTACGAGTACCGCTGATAGGACATACAATTTCCTCGTCCAGGATAATCTGCTTCATGCCCTCCAGGTCAATGCCGCCCTCGGCATTCATCACCTCCTGGAAACGATGGTGCAAAGCATCATATTTCTGCTGGTTCTCAAGAACACGGGCATTAGTTGCACGGAACTGAGCCTCGTCAAACGCGTCGCCGAATTTCTTCCTGGCCTTGTCAATTTCCTTCTGAATCTTATCCTCGTACTTGGCCATCTGATCCTCAATGAGGACATCGGCACGATAGCGCTTCTTGCTGTCACGGTTGTCTATAAGCGGATCATTGAATGCATCCACGTGACCACTGGCCTTCCAAGTTGTAGGGTGCATGAAGATAGCAGCGTCAATACCAACGATATTCTCGTGCAGCAGGACCATTGACTGCCACCAGTACTGCTTGATATTGTTCTTAAGCTCCACGCCATTCTGACCATAGTCATAAACAGCGCCCAAACCGTCATATATATCACTTGAAGGGAAAACAAAACCATACTCCTTACAATGGGAAACGATTTTCTTGAAAACTTCTTCCTGCTGTGCCATATCTTATTCAAATTTTTAATTACCAATTGACAAAATGGGCTCCAATAACCCAATTTGGCAACAAATATAGTGCTTTCACACTGATTTCACGAGATTGACCCTAAATAAATAAGGTGAAAAATTAAAAAAAATGACAATTTTTTTGCTCATGTCGGGGAAAAAGCATACTTTTGTCGACCGTAAGCAAAAGTGCACATAAATGAGACAACTTAAAATCACCAAGAGCATCACCAGCCGTGACAGCCAGTCGCTGGACAAATACCTTCAGGAAATCGGCCGTGAGCAGTTGCTGACAGTTGAAGAAGAAGTGGAGTTGAGCCAACGCATTCGTCGCGGTGACCGTCGCGCCCAAGACACCCTGGTACGCAGCAACCTACGCTTCGTCGTATCTGTAGCCAAGCAGTATCAAAATCAGGGACTAAGTCTGCCCGATTTGATAAACGAAGGTAATATGGGCTTGATAAAAGCCGCTGAAAAGTTCGATGAAACCCGTGGTTTTAAGTTCATCAGCTATGCTGTATGGTGGATCCGACAGACAATCCTGCAGGCCTTGGCAGAACAGAGCCGCATTGTACGCCTCCCCTTGAACCAAGTAAGTGCCGTAAACAAGATCAGCAAGGCCATAACCAAGTTCGAGCAGGAGAACGAGCGCAAGCCAAGTCCCGAGGAACTTGCAGAACTCGTTAACGAGGTACCCGAGAAGATTAACGACAGCCTGCGTGCCAGCGGACGTCATGTCAGCGTAGACGCACCATTCATCGAGGGCGAGGACAACAGCCTGCTGGATGTAATGGAAAACACAGATGCCCCCAGCGCAGACAACACTCTTATCAACGAGTCGCTGCAGAAAGAAATTTCACGGGCTCTGGAGATTCTGAACGAACGCGAGCGTGATATCATCGAGATGAGTTTCGGTATCGCCCAGCCAGAGATGACCTTGGAAGAGATCGGCGATAATTTCGGACTCACACGCGAACGTGTCCGCCAGATACGCGAAAAGGCAATACGCAAACTGCGCAGCGCCAACAAGAACAGCCTGCTGAGGTCATATCTTGGCTAATGCCCTGCATTAAAACGAGGGGAACTTAACCGGTTCAGAGTTGTTTAAAGCAGACTTTGCCGTCAGTTCCACTGCACACGACCAAAGAGCAGCTTCATATACATCAGCATCAAAGGACGGTTCAGGAAGACCGTCCTTTCTGTTTTTCAAGACCTGATGCATAGTGTCTACAATACGGCGGTCCATAATGTAGTTCATCAGGTTGGAAGCACCGCAAGCCTTACCCTCGGCAATCAATTCACGATACTCCTGCGGAATGAAGCTCTCAACATATTCCTGGGCCTCCTCACCGGTAAGGCTTAGACTGCCATTTTCTACGCCCCTACCCTCCAACACTACCGTTGGAAGCGGGTATTTTTGCAGAAAACCAAGAGTCCCGCATACGGTCTGCATACGGTTATAGGGGCGTGGTGTAGAAATATCATAATGCAGCAGCATGGAAACACCCTTACGACTACGTATCAACGATGTATTGGTATGATCGCCCGGGATTGTCGAAGACAGGGAAACCAGATAATCCAGCGTATCATCCTCGCTCAGCAACTGGCACATAGGTCCGAGAGCATGGGTAGGATACGGATTACCCGCATGGCGGCGGCCATAGCTACGCATCCAACCCTCAGGCACAGTATGGGCATAGGCACCCTCCATATGCTTGATACGCCCGAGCATGCCACGACGGACCATTTCCCGTGCCCCCAGATGCCACGTGTCATAGCAGCAATTCTCCAGCATAATGCAATGACGACCGGTCAGGCGTGACACACGAACCAGTTCCTGACATTCTGCGATAGTCATAACTGCCGGAACCTCAAGCGCAACGTCCTTGCCACATTCCATCGCCAATATAGCCATACGCAGATGCCACTCCCACGGAGTACAAATCCATACAAGATCTACCTGACTGTCACTGACCACCTCACGCCAATCAGTATCCTGGTCACACTGATGCGTGACGTTTACCGTAGGGATATCATTCAGCCTTGTCAAAGTAGCCCGGCCTCGCTGCCCCATACCTATGATGGCGATATTTACCATACCACAAAGATACGTTTTCTTTTTGATATACGTTATTTATTCCATTATTTTTTGTCATTTGAACTGAAAATGCTAACTTTGCACGCGTTGAATAAAAGAGCATTGTTTTCCACCTCGGGCAAACAATAAAATTATAAATGAAATATCCGGGCAAAATGTTTATTATTGTGTTGCTACTTTGCAACACTGCCGTTTCATTTGCCCAGTTCAGCGGGACGACATGGGAACAACGTCTGGGAACAGGCAAGGACAGCATCGAGGCCCGCAAATTATACATAAGCATCTTCAACGACTATATCACCCCAAGGCGAGAGTATAACGACAGCACCTACATGATATGGCGCAAGATGCTCGGTCATGCTCCGTACGTTGACTACTATTTCTACAGCTCCGGCTGGATGGAATCATTCCTTATTCCACAAATCAGGAAGCAGGACGACCGCGCCGTTCAACTGATGTATTTCCAGGATCTGATGGAAATTGAAGACAGGCTTATATGGGATCGCACGAGGCTGAACTCCCTGCGAATGCTTACTAACCTGAGAAACGAGCAAAGCGAGGCAGATGCATTGGTTAACAAGGCACATTACTATTACAGCATAGGCAAGCAATACTTTAGCGGCACACCGGCATACGACCCCGATTCAGCCTACTGGTACTACAGCAAGGCCTTTGAGAAGGTACGAGAGGCAAAAGATGTAACAGGCAGCGAAATAATAGGAATCTACCTATGGGAAAACTTTGACACAAGCTATTCGCTATTCAAGAGTGACCGTGACAAATACCAGGAACAGTTCCTGACAGACTATCTTGACTGTATCTCGTCGTGTGACAAGATGCTGATGCCTGCCTATGACGAGACAGACAGCGTCAAACAGCAGCAAATACTGGGGAAATACTGGCATTACCGTGATACCATCCAGAAAGTCTTCAAAGCCAGCGGTGCAGCAACGCCTGAACGCCTGGACGACTACTACGGCAAGCGTCTGGAAAGATACCGTCGGGATGCAGCCTATATGAACAAGGCCATCCATCTTATGACCGAGAACGGCGCAACAGATATCAACGCCTACTATGCCTATTGTGAAGCCAGCAACATACTTGAGCCCACATACGAGAACTGCATCGGCTGCGCCATGCTGTCAAAACGTGACGGCCTGCACGAAGACATGGTGAAGTATTTCCTACAAGCCAAGGATTTGGCCGACAACGACCTGCAAAGGGCTCTTGTAGCCTATATGATAGGCATTGCATCCAACACCACACGCCCCAAGAACCCCGAGACCAACAAGAACTATCCGATCGGAACACCCGAGTATAAACAATGGCAGAAATCTGCAATGCTTGCAGAAGCAAACCTAAAACAGGTCCTTGACCTGGAGCCGGCGCT
>OMQX01000107.1 GCA_900313335.1 uncultured Prevotellaceae bacterium | reverse complement strand
CTGAAATACCTCATCCGTATACAGGCACTTTCTTGTATCCGGATTGACAATTGCACGCCTGAATGTAATCGTTACATCATACATGCCGGGAGCAACCTCGTCATAAGTTGACTTCTGTTCCTCCTTTGCCTGTGTGCCGCTCGGAAAAGCACCTCCGTTTGCACCACGCGTCTTGAATTCCTCGAGGGTTTGCGAATTTGACTTGATAATAATAAAAGTCGTCTTGTTAGGCAAACGAAAATGACGTGGGAAATTTGTCTTGTCAAGGCAAAAACCGACAACCTCGTCAGTAAGTTCCTGTGTCAAATCCCCATTCAGGATCTCAGAAAGAAAATTAGTCAGGTCATCAACGTTGTTAAAGACCTCCTCGTTATCAAAATATCTTATGTAGTAATTCATCTAGCCTATATTACTCCAATAACTATATGTAAAAATTGCGATGCAAAGATAGTAAAATTTATTCTAACTCAATAAATCGCAATTCACAATTTTGAATATCAAAGAGTTTTTTGTAACTTTGCACGCCAACAATAAATAATTTTATGAGGAAAAACACTTCGATTTCGTTTGTAACAGAGATTGATGCCAATATAGAGAGTCAAGTCAGGGCCCGATTGGAAGGCTCAATGGGAATGCTTGCCTTAAGGGACAACCTTTTGTTTCCAGGAACGGTAACCCCTATTACCGTCGGACGTACAAAGAGCCTTAAGGCGCTTAGGAAAGCAGAAAAGACCAAGCAGCCCCTTGCCGTTTTTACACAGAAAGTCCCGGATATCGAGGATCCTGTAATGGACGACCTTTTTCACATCGGTACTGTCTGCCGTGTAGTACATCTGGTAAAATTACCTGACGGCAATCACAGTGCACTGCTCCAGGCCCTTAACCGTGTCGGCCTTGACTCGATGGAAGAAACCAGCGACGGCTATGCCTGTCATGTTTCTGCAATTCCCGAAACCCAGACCAACGAAAGTGACAACGAGTATCGCGTTACGCTGAACCTGATAAAGGAGCGTATCTTTACGCTCAACAACATGTCGGACAGCATGCCGGAGGAGATTGGCGACTTTCTTTCCAAGATGCCGTTAAATCTGTTCTTCGTCAATTTTGTTGCCACAAACTACCAGTTCAGCATATCTCAGAAAGCAAGCCTGATGAGCGAGGACACAGACCTGAGCAGGGCCACGCTTTTACTGCGATATCTAAACCATGAAATCGAAGTTGCAACCCTGCGTCGTGACGTGGAAGCCAAGACACAGATGGACCTCAACCGCCAGCAACGTGAATATTTCGTAAACCAGGAGATCAAGAACCTTCAGGCAGAACTTGGCAACAGCGACGAGAATACCAACAAGTTCGAGGATATCCAGACCCTACGTCAGGATGCAGAGAAAAAGCATTGGGGAGAGAAACAGGCCGGGATTTTCGAGAAGGAACTCCAGAAGCTCTCACGCATCAATGCCCAAAGCCCCGACTATAATGTCCAGCTTAATTACCTTCAGACAATCCTACAGTTGCCATGGGACGACTGTACGCAGGACTGTATGGACCTGAAGCGTGCCCAGAAAATCCTGGACGAAGACCACTACGGCATGGAAAAGGTCAAGGAACGTATTCTGGAACATCTTGCTGTCTTGAGGCTAAAGTCAGACAAGCGAAGCCCAATACTGTGCCTGTACGGACCTCCGGGAGTTGGCAAGACCAGCCTTGGACGAAGCATTGCCAAGGCCCTAAAGCGCAAATATGTACGTGTCAGCCTTGGCGGTATGCATGACGAAAGCGAGATTCGCGGTCATCGTCGTACATACATAGGAGCAATGCCAGGACGTATTATCAAGAATATCCAGAAGGCTGGCAGCAGCAATCCGGTGTTTATCCTGGACGAGATTGACAAGGTAACACAGGCAACCGTGCACGGAGATCCCTCAAGCGCCCTGCTCGAAGTCCTTGATCCCGAGCAGAACAAGACCTTCCATGACAATTTCCTGGACATGGATTACGACCTGAGCAGAGTGATGTTCATAGCCACGGCCAACGACGTACAAAGTATCCCCCGCCCTCTTCTGGACCGCATGGAGCTGATAGAGGTAGGCGGCTACATAACTGAAGAGAAGATAGAGATAGCACGTAAGCACCTGTTCCCCAAGGAAAAGGACAACAACGGCCTGTCGGGACAGAGCAAGCTGAAGATCCGCAAGAATGCAGTAGAGATGATTATCGAACGCTATACCCGTGAGAGCGGTGTGCGCGGCTTGCAGAAACAGATCAACAAGCTTCTGCGCAAGGTAGCCTTGGAAACTGCACGTGAAGCAGACGAAAAAGGCGTTGCACAGATCAGCGTAGAGCGCAATATAGACACCGCCGAGGTAGAGCGCCTGCTCGGTAAGCCCATGTTTACCCGTGACATCTACCAGGGAAACAAATACGCCGGTGTCGTTACAGGTCTTGCTTGGACCAGCGTAGGCGGCGAGATTCTCTTCATCGAGACCAGCCTTTCCGAGCACAAGGGCGGCGGACTTACACTCACAGGCAATCTGGGCGACGTTATGAAGGAAAGTGCAAGCATTGCCCTGGAGTATATCCGAAGCCATGCACGTGAGCTGAATATAGAACCACGGATTTTCAACTACTACAACATACATGTCCATGTACCCGAGGGTGCAACCCCGAAGGACGGTCCGTCGGCAGGCATAACAATGGCAACAGCCCTGGCATCGGCACTTACCCAGCGCAAGGTACGCAGCGAACTTGCAATGACCGGCGAGATTACCCTTCGTGGCAAAGTACTGCCCGTAGGCGGAATCCGAGAAAAGATACTGGCTGCCAAACGTGCAGGCATCAAGCACCTCATCCTGTGTAAGGACAACCGCAAGGATATCGATGAAATACCGGACATGTATATACAAGGACTTGATTTCCACTACGTAGAGACGGTCATGGATGTACTTGACTATGCTTTGCTCGACCAGAAAGTCGGGAATCCCATAGAATTTATACTTCCTAAAGAAGATAAGGACGAGAAATGACTTTCGAACTACAATATACCGACGGCAAGACCAATGCACGTGCGGGACTTATCCAGACGGACCACGGCCCGATAGAGACACCCATATTCATGCCGGTAGGTACGGTTGGCAGCGTCAAGGGACTTACGGTACGTGACCTGAAGGAGGAGGTTAAGGCACAGATCATCCTGGGCAACACATATCACCTCTATTTACGACCAGGTACTGAAATCCTGGAGAAGGCCGGCGGCCTACACAAGTTCAATGGTTGGGACAGGCCCATATTGACCGACTCAGGCGGTTTTCAGGTGTTCTCTCTTACGGGAATACGCAAGCTTACCGAGGAGGGATGCACTTTCAGCAGTCATCTGGACGGCTCAAAGCACATGTTTACTCCCGAAAAGGTAATGGATATCGAACGGAGTATCGGCGCAGACATCATCATGGCACTTGACGAATGCCCCCCTGGGACAAGCGACCGTGCGTATGCCGAGAAATCATTGGGGCTGACACACCGATGGCTGGACCGCTGCATCAACCGGTTCAACGAGACTGAACCACTGTACGGTTACCACCAGAGCCTTTTCCCTATCGTACAGGGATGTACATACCGCGACCTGCGCCAGAAGAGCGCCGAGTTCGTGGCATCCAAGAATGCAGACGGTAATGCAATCGGAGGTTTGGCTGTAGGAGAACCTGCAGAGGTCATGTACGAGATGATAGAGGTGGTGAACGAAATCCTGCCCAAAGACCGTCCACGTTACCTGATGGGAGTCGGCACACCTGCAAACCTGTTGGAAAGCATCGAGCGCGGCGTAGATATGTTCGACTGCGTCATGCCGACACGTAACGGCCGCAATGCATGCCTTTTCACCAGTGAAGGCATCATGAACATGCGAAACAAGAAGTGGGAGGACGACTTTACACCAATCGATCCCAAAGGAACAGCCGAATGCGACCGCTTCTACACAAAGGCATACCTTCATCATCTCTTCAAGGCACAGGAACTGCTTGCACTGGAAATTGCATCCATCCACAACCTTGCATTCTATCTGTGGCTGGTCCAGAATGCACGCAAACACATCATTGCAGGTGATTTCAGCACATGGAAGAGCATGATGATGAGAAGAGTCACTAATCGTCTATAACACAACATACGCATTTTCCGACCTTGCGAAAGTTAGACTGGTACATAATCAAGAAATTCCTGGGAACATACTTTTTCAGTATAGTTCTCATCATCAGCATATCCGTCGTCTTTGACTTTAACGAGAATGTCGACAAATTCACGACGAACAATGCACCGCTGCATGGCATAATATATGACTACTACCTGAATTTCGTACAATACTACGCCAATCTCTTTTCCTCGCTGTTCGTATTCATTTCAGTCATATTCTTTACATCAAAACTTGCGGACAACAGCGAGATCATTGCCATGCTTGCAGCAGGCGTCAGCTTTCGCCGTTTGATGGTTCCATATATGTTCAGCGCATGCATCATAGCAGGCATCACATACTACCTTGGCACAGACGTCATCCCCCGCGGCAGCGTCAAACGCCTTGCCTTCGAGAACCAGTACAAAAGACAGCTTAAGGTACCGACCTGGGCAGACAACGTACAATTACAGGTAGACACAGGCGTCATAGCCTACATGGAACATTACGACGGCCCCTCGCATACAGGCTACCATTTCTCCCTTGACAAGTTCGAGCACAAGAAACTTGTCTCGCACCTTACTGCAATGACTGCCGAGTACGACACAATCTCGGACGTCAGGTTCAAATGGACTCTGCGAAACGTCAACATACGCGAACTGAAAGGTTTACGCGAAAAGATAACGTTTATCAATCAGATTGACAGCATTATAAAGCTCGAGCCGCAGGATTTCCTGACGACCCTGGACCGCTCCGGATTCTTTGAAGTGACCGCCCTTTCCGATGACGACCTGAAACGCGGTGAAATGTACAAAGCCAACTTTCAACGGACCCGGCAGCAGGC
>OMQX01000108.1 GCA_900313335.1 uncultured Prevotellaceae bacterium | reverse complement strand
AAAGACAATAATATAATGAAAAAAAACAGCAGTTTCCCCTGAATGTTATATGATAAAAAAGAAAATAGCAACAAACCCGTTGTAAAAAAGAAAGCAAAATACCTAAACAAAAAATCCAAGTCTTTATATGCTGTCCATGAGGTGGCATACCTTATCAAATACAAAACTGTAAAAGTTAAGGCTATATAATATAACCATGAATTGAACAGACTATTGGCAGTATTATTGTGTTTCAAATAGGTCATATTTTTTATTCTGGTATCAATATCGGTATCTGTTGCCCTCGTGGCCTGCCAGGGCAAACAGGTCGATAATGCTCCTGCCTTTGCAATGATAGGCCAGAGCCGTAAGCACCTGGCAGCAGGAGACTACGAGGCAGCAAGGAACGCTATTCTCGAGATGCGCAAGCAATATCCTGCAGCAATTCAGGCACGCGCGGCAGGTCTGCTGTTACTGGACAGCATCGAATTGACAGCCGCACGCGACAGCCTTGGCGTTGCACCCCAGTCGGATGCCGAGCGCCTGTCCCTCAAGTGCCGTTTTTTCGAGCGAAAGCTTCAGGAGGATTTGAAAAAGGAAATACTCAGGCAATGAGATACCTGACAGACCACGACCTTGCACAGCTGCTGGACAAGCCCATGTTTCATAGAATCGGAGAGATTGCCGATGAAATGGGTGTGGAATGCTATGTAGTCGGCGGCTACGTCAGGGATCTGTTTCTCGAACGCCCTTCCAAGGATATTGACTGCGTCGTGGTCAAGGCAGATGTCGACCATCCCGGTATTGCCCTTGCCAGACAGCTCGGCAAGCAGTTGGGCAGGGGAGCACACGTTTCGGTATTCCGCAATTTCGGTACTGCCCAGGTTAAATGGAAAGGGCAGGAGGTCGAGTTCGTAGGTGCGCGGCGTGAAAGCTATCAGCGCGACAGCCGTAAGCCTGTTGTCGAGGACGGAACACTGGCAGACGACCTGGACCGCCGCGATTTTACCATCAATGCACTTGCCATACAGCTGAACAAGAACCATTTCGGCGAACTGATAGACCGTTTCGGCGGTCTTGATGACATGGAGGACCGCTTGATTGCGACTCCACTGGACCCCGATATCACGTTCAGCGACGACCCCCTGCGCATGATGCGCTGCATACGCTTTGCAACACAGCTCAATTTCAGTATCGAGGACGAGACACAGGAAGCCCTGTGCCGTAACGCGGAGCGTATAGGGATAATCTCGCAGGAGCGTATTATCGATGAACTGAACAAGATTATGCTTGCACCCGTGCCCAGTATAGGTTTTGTCGAACTGGAACGCGGTGGACTGCTGGAACTGATTCTGCCCGAGCTTGCAGCCATGCGAGGTGTCGAAAGCCGTAACGACCGTGCACACAAGGACAATTTCTACCACACGCTGGAGGTGCTGGACAATGTGGCACGCGAGTCCGATAACCTGTGGCTTCGCTGGGCAGCCCTGCTGCATGATATAGGCAAGCCCAAGAGCAAACGCTGGGACCCCGTGGCAGGATGGACTTTCCACAATCACAACTACATCGGCATGAAGATGATACAGCCTCTGTTCCGCCGTATCAAGCTGCCCATGGACGAGCGCATGCACTATGTCGAGAAACTCGTTTCCATGCACATGCGTCCACAGGCCATTGCCGATGACCAGGTAACGGATTCGGCAGTACGCCGCATGCTATTCGAGGCAGGTCAGGACATCGATGACCTGATGACACTCTGCGAGGCAGACATCACCAGCCGCAATGCTCAGAAGAAACAGCGCTTCCTGGACAATTTCCGACTGGTGCGCGAAAAGATTGTCGACCTGCAGGCACGCGACAACTACCGCACATGGCAGAATCCCATTACGGGCGAGGAAATCATGCAAACCTTCGGTTTGGGACCATGTCGCGAGGTAGGCATCCTGAAACAGGCAGTCAAGGACGCAATCTGGGAGTCACTTATACCCGGCGACCACGACTCCGCCTACCAGTACATGCTGCAGGAAGCCGCCAAGATGAACCTCCACCCGAAGGAATAAAAAACAGGGGGCACTCCAATTTGAGGTGCCCCCTGCGTCATGTTACGCTGAAACCAGCGGCGGGATACTAATCATCGTTACCGCCCGCGGAGCGCGCGGTTACGGTGAACCATACACTGCCGTCACGGTATACCACCAAGCTGTGCCCCGTTGCCACGCTCAGACCCGTAAACGTGGCACCGCTTGCACTGTGGCTGGTGGGGTTGATGGCATCGCCCGTGCCGTCAATCTTGGCCGTGAAGGTAATGTCACCCAGATTGGAGCCGCTGACAGCCACACTGGTGACGGGAGCCGTTGCAGTTACGCTGCCGCCTGCAATGCTCTGCTGCACGCCGTTGATGGTTGCCATGCTGTTGTAGCTGGGATGGCCTGGCTCAACTCCGCCACCGCCGCCGCTGGGCGTGATGCTGCCAGTGCTGCCGTTACCGCCCTGGCTGGCGTTGTTCAGGTAGTACTCGGACTCCAGGTCGATGTCAGAGGTCATGTAGCTCCTGTCCATAGCCTCGGCCAGGCTGCAGAGGTCAGAGCCGAAACCATCCTCGTTGAGCACCAGCTGACAGTTGCTGCGGAACCAGTCACCGCTCTTGTCCTTGCGGCTGACGATGATACCGGCTGCAACAACGATTCCGCCGCGGCCCAACACGAAGTTGAAGTGGTCGGTGTCGAAATCGAAGACAGAGAAGTTCAGCTGGTTTTTCCAGTTCGAGCACGGGAACTCACCCTGGCTGTTAACAATCTCGGTTGTCATCGGAGCACCGCTGCCGTCAGCATTGCGTGGGTTGAGCACGATGCGGGCATATGCAGCCTCGTACTTGTCCTCACGCTTCTGGACGGTCACGAACGTCAGCTGGTCACCGCGCTGCAACCCCCAGGCATTGACAAAGTCGGCGTATGTACGACCGGGCGAGTTGACATAAGCCTTGTGACCACCTGCGGCATCGATAGCCACAGACACTGCTGGCAGATGTCCCTCCGAGATGATGGCTGCAAAAGGCATCCACTTCTCACTCTGAAGGGGCATGAACTGATAGAACTGGTTCAGGCTTTGGCCCGAACCCTGAAGGGTCGCTGCACGTTCGCGAAGGTATTTGAGGTTTACCTTCTTGAACTTATTCGCACACTTGGAACCTGAAGCTATTCCCTCGAAGGAATGGTTACAGATTGCCTTTAAGACGGCGTAAAACAAAGTTACCACCATCATAAGGATACGCTGCAGGGTCTGTGCAGCGGTCTTGGGATTCTTCGGGGTGACGATTTCACGAACATAAGTCTTACCGTCAACCTGATAGTACGACTTGTTACCGACCTTGCCGGTAGCACCGTACATTTCTTTACTCATCTGTGCCATAGTTGTAAAGGTTTTAATTAGCACTTCAATCATACCCTTGGAGACCTCTTTCGGTCGGAATTAACTCGGAGCATCTTCGGAGCATCCTCGGAGAGGCCTCGGATTATCCTCGGAGCAACCTCGGATTACCCTCTGAACCAAACCGTATTGTCTTCCAATTCGTGATCCGGTGCAAAGGTACGGCAATGTAACTATGGCTAATTTAGATGGCGCACAAAGTGGCGCATAAAAAAACTAAACCTCGTTCATCATCTCCAGGAATTTCCATGCAATCATGTTACGGCGCTTGCGTTCCGGGGCGCTGAGGGAAATTCCGTGGAAAGTGAGTGTATTTGTTTCAGATTGCCATTTGGCATGTGACTTTGCCTTATTTATCGTCTTGGAGCCTGCAATGTCTGTGAAGCCCAGGGACTTGATATATTCGACAAACTTGGGTGTGGACATGTATTTGCAGCTGCTGTACCGCTCGGGCATCCTTTTGCTGTCCATGGCTAATTTTATCCAGGCGTAGTCATACCCCTTGCATATTCTGCAGCCCAGTTTCTTGGCCTCGTCAGTATGCAGGTAGGACAGAACATACTTTATCTTGTCGTCAAGAGATCCCGGATTTGATTCTATCCAGGTTATTTTGGAAATACGACCCCTTGCCTCCAGTTCTTTAAGCAGCTCCACTTCTTGCGGTGACGCTCCACCCGTAGAGATAGTTATATATAGCGGATTACAGACCCAAGAACCTTTAGACCTTTCCATGCGGGCTAAAGTGCCCGATTTTCCTATGCGGATGAGAACACCCAGTTTTCCGGAACGGATAAAAGGTTTAGGCCTCCCAACCCGTGGAATCCCTACAATGTTTTCCACATGAACGCAGCGCATGGTTTTCATCCTTTCTGCGTTCCTCCTTTTTAACATGCTGTGATAATTGCGGGGCTTGTTCATGTTCTCTGTCCTTCCAATGCTTTCCGATTGCGAAGATATATATAAAATTTGGTATCTGAATATATACAGGACAAAAAAAATAACTGTAGGTTTGTGATGTGACCAGCAGTTGATCCTTGTTTACCGTAAATATCTTTTGGCAGCAGTCAGACATCGGTCACATTGCTTATAGGAGAGTTAGGTATGTATTTTTTTCCTTTAAAATTTTCGTCATATATTATTTTTTAGTATTTTTGCAACGGTCATGCCAGCCCTAAAAGGCGGGTGGGCCAAAAACTTATTGGAACAGAGACCACCAAGCCGTTTGTAGGGCAGGTCTCGAAAAGGCGTTTACGGACGTTATCATTCTGTGAGTTCAAACTTCGCAACTTTGTAACTGTGCACAGGAGATAATGCAACGATAAGCGTCTGCGTGGGTAGATTATATTCCAGCTATACCTTATTCATAATAGGGCTTGAGTTGAATATATATAATCTTCAGGCGTGGGCTGGCTGCGTTGCTCATCTTTGCACAGGGGCAATGCGAAGGCCTGAACTCAGGGATGGGCGGAAGTAGTAACTCCCATGCCTTTTTTTGTTTCCATAAAC
>OMQX01000109.1 GCA_900313335.1 uncultured Prevotellaceae bacterium | reverse complement strand
CTACTTACTTACTATTTTTTGTGGGTGGGTGTTTTTTTCAGTAGTGAGCAGTCACGCGTACCTTATATAAAATAAGAAAAAATTCTTTATATATATAAGTGTTCTCTCTCAGGAAACACCCAGCAGAGTAGTTGAGTAGTTAGTTAGTGAGTAGTTTGCGAGTAGTACCCCCTAGGGGGTGAATTTGCAGACTCCTCGAGGGTACACGTGCAGACTCCCGGGGGTAACACGTGTAACCCCCAGGGGGTAACAAAAAGGGTGGATTTTAGCTTAGTAGTTTAGTAGCTTAATAGCTTAGTAGTTTAATGGGTTAGAAGCTTCTCCAGTTCAGCTATTTCCTCCTCGGTGGTTGCCCAGCTTGTTACGAAGCGGCAAGCGGTATGCGACGCATCCACCGGACACCACACCTCAAAACCAATATGCTCCCGCAGTCGCGCAAGGTCAGCATTTGGAATAATATAAAACTGCTGGTTAGTAGGTGAATCAATATAGGGAGCATACCCCAGTTTCCCGACAAAAAGCCCTCTCAGCCGCATCGCCAGTTCAATAGCCTGCCGACCAATCAAATCATAAAGCGTAGCACCTCCCACCCGACTGAAAAGCGCCTCGAACTGCACACCCACTACACGACTCTTGGCCAAAAGCGAACCATGCCTCTTGATACGACTCAACATGTGGCTGGGAGCATTACCACGAGGAAAGACCACCGCCTCCCCACACAACGCACCACACTTGGTACCGCCAATATAGAAAATATCCGCAACAGACGACAACAACGGCAACGTAACATCCCCGCCTGCAGCCAATCCATAAGCCAGACGGGCACCGTCCACATATAGCAGCAGTCCGTATTGGCGGCACACGTCTGCTAATTCCCTGAGCTCGTCTGCCGTATACAGCGTACCCAGCTCCGTCGGGAATGTTATATACACCATTCCCGGCCGCACCATATGCTCGGCAGTATCATCGGCATGGTATGCTGCCAGCCAGGCTTTCAGGTCGGCCACTTGCAACTTGCCCTCATGTCCCGGCAGGGGAATAACCTTGTGCCCGGTAAATTCCACGGCACCGGCCTCGTGTACGTTTATGTGTGCGGTATCGGCACACAGCACGCCCTCGTATGACTCCAGCACACTGTTTATAACCGTGGCATTCGTCTGCGTACCACCTGCCAGGAACCAAATCTGTGCATCAGGAGCCCCACACGCCTCGCGTATCAATTTCCGGGCATTCCAGCTGAACTCATCATCACCATAGCTCTGCGAACGCACATCGTTCGTCTCCACCAGACGCTGCAACACCCCAGCATGCGCTCCGTTATTATAATCACTCTCCAGATGAATCATATCATTTCAGCACCTTTTTGATTATCGGTTGCACCTGCTCCTCCATGATCTCGTAACCAGCCACCGTCGGATGACAACCCTCGTCCGACAGACCCTTACGCATAGCACCATAAGCATCAGCCATAGCCGAGAAATAATCCACATACTCCATCCCATTCTTCTTGGCATAAGCCTTTATACGGGCATTCAAGCTACCAATCTTTCTAACCACATCAGTCACCTGCGGACGCCATATATAATGGTCACAGGGCGTTATGGAAGACAGGATAACCTTAATGCCGTTATCCCTGGCAATCTGCGCCATTAAAGTAATATTACGGAAAGTCCTATCCTCGACATAAACATGGTTGTTAAGCGCAATATCATTAGTACCAGCGTTGATAACGACAGCCTGGGGATGCAGACTTACCACGTCATCATAGAAACGCAACAACATCTGGTACGTCGTCTGTCCACTGATACCCCTGCCCACATAACCATTCTGCTCGAAAAACTGTTTATGACGTCTAACCCAGTTCTCCGTAATACTGTTGCCCATAAACACAACACGACGTTTGTCCTGCAACAAAGCCTTTACAACCTGGTTATCCAACTGATAACGCTCGAAATTAGCCCAGTCCTGTGCAGGCTGTGCCATAACACCGGCAAAGCCAGCCAGCACAACCAACACAACTAAAACACAAAAGCGACGATTCATCAACATATATTTATAACATTAACCCATTACCAACCGCAGATAGCCATCCATCGTTATGACAAACTTCGGTAGCGCCATTCAATACTTGTAAAAGTTATATTTCTTCCTCAGTTCCTCCTGCTTCTCAGGAGGCAAAGACTTGAAATAGCCCCGCCAGCTCGGACAGAAATTGATTTGCCAGCGCCAAAAGCGTCCAACAATCGACTTAGGATTCTTATCATACTGCGCACGCAGCTTACAATTCTCACATGGGTACTTCATACTATTTATATTATATATTTGCAACTACTTCTATGTTGTTTAGTGCACGGGCACAAAGATAGTAATTTTTTTGCTGATTTTTTTGATAAGTTTAATGTAAGCATAAGTGCTATGGTTTATCTTTTTTTGTATCTTTGCCTGTGATAACCTATAAAAAACAAACCATGAAAAAGGTGTATGCTTTCCTGGCTGCATTCCTGGCAGTCACGTCTTTTTCCTTCGCACAGGAGGACACAACCGCGGTAAACGACAATATGCGCATCTATGACGTGGTGGAGACACTGGCGGAGTTCCCCGGTGGAAGGAAGGAGTGCATGAAATTCCTTGCCGAGAATGTCAAATATCCTGACGAGTGTATCAAGCAGCGCATTCAGGGTGTTGTTATTGTTTCCTTCGTTGTCAATAAAGAGGGAGACGTCGAGGAAATAAAAACTGTCCGTTCGCCTAATCCCGCCCTTGCAAAAGAAGCTGAACGCGTTGTGAAGCTGATGCCAAAATGGAAGCCTGCCATGCAGGATGGCAAGAAGGTTCGCTGCAGATTTAAGTTACCTGTCAACTTCAGGCTGAGTAATCCCCAGAAACCAAGCTGACAGGGAGGATTACTTTGTAAGCTCCTGCAGAAGGGCGGTGCAACCGGCAAGGCAGTCGCGCCATGTGGCATCGAAATTGCCTGTGTACCACGGGTCAGCAACCTCCCGTGGTACAATTTCCGTTTTTACTTTCTGGGGGTCAGCAACCTCGTGGGTGTTGTCGGTGAAGCTGAGGAGCAGGTCTATCTTGTGGTCGGGATCGCCGCCTAACATGCGCATCATGTTGCGTATGTTGTTCTGATCCATTGCAATGAGGTGGTCGTAATACTGGTAGTCGCGCTGTGTGAGCTGCCGTGCTGTCTTGCCTGCACAGCTGATGCCGTGCTCTGCCAGTTTGCGGCGTGCAGGGGGATAGACGGGATTGCCGATTTCCTCGGTGCTGGTGGCTGCGCTGTCTATCTGGAACTGGTCGCTGAGCCCTGCATCGGCTACGAGTTTCTTCATGATGAACTCTGCCATAGGGCTGCGGCAAATATTACCGTGACATATAAAAAGTATTTTCTTCATGTGGCAAAGATACGAATAAAATTGTATATTTGCGATAGCTGAAAGGAGATTATGTCATGAGAAAGAAAATTGTATTTCTGACGGGTGCCGGCGTGAGTGCCGAGAGCGGTGTGCCTACGTTCCGTGATTCGGGCGGATTGTGGGAAGGATATAATGTGGAGGATGTTGCGAGCATCGAAGGCTGGTACCGTAATCCCAAGCTGATGCTGGATTTCTACACCGACCGCCGCAGGGCTATGATGTCGGTGGAACCGAATGCTGCGCATCGTGCAATCGCGAAACTGGAGGAGAAATATGATGTGGTGGTGGTGACGCAGAATGTGGATGATTTGCACGAGCGTGGTGGCAGTACGAATGTGATTCACCTGCATGGGGAACTGGCCAAGGTATGTTCGTCACGCGACAAGGAGACGTGCATAAAGGTATTGCCGTACGAGATACCGCTGAAGATGGGGGACAAGGCTGATGACGGCAGCCAGCTGCGTCCGTACATAGTGTGGTTTGGGGAAGCTGTGCCCAATATCCAGAGGGCATTGGAGGAGGTTGCGTCTGCTGATATTTTCGTAGTGGTTGGCACGAGCATGCAGGTTCAGCCTGCTGCGAGCCTGATATTTGCCTCGCGTGCAGAACAGAACTACATAATTGACCCGAACACGCCAAGGGAGGTGGGGCGTCTGGGTGTCAACATCCGTGTAATACAGAAGAAGGCTACCGAGGGTATGGCCGAGTTGCTGGAAATCCTAATGCAGCCCTGAGTTGAGCCAGTCGATATAGGCGGGGATGTCCTCGTTGTAGCTGTAGCTGGGTGCCAGGGGCTGTCCCTGTGCATCGAGCAGGACATAGAATGGTTGTGCATTGGCTCCGAACTTGTGTCTCTGCAGGTAGCTCCAACGGTCACCTACTGTGCGTAAAGTGCGTGTTTGCCCCATTTCAACGACTGTCTGTGGCGTTTCCAGGGGGGTCTTGTCGTCCACGTGCAGGGTGATGAGGACGTATTTGTTATTGATTATGTCTGCCACTCGGGTGTCTGTCCATACTGCGGCTTCCATCTTGCGGCAGTTGACGCATCCGAAGCCTGTGAAATCAAGCATGACAGGCATGCCGTGCTCCTGGGCGTATGCCATTCCCTTATCATAATCCTGGAAGCGTGGCGTCACGTCCTGGCTGTAGAGGTTGAAGTCTTGGGTATTGACGGGTGGTGCAAAGGCGCTGACGGCCTTGCAGGGTGCTCCCCAAAGGCCGGGTATCATGTAGATTGCAAAGGCGAATGCTGCGAGTCCTGCCATAAGGCGTACAATGCCTGTACGGGGATTGGGGACGACGGCTCCCGTCTCGTCATACTCGTCCTCGTCGTGGGGCAGGCGGATGAAATGTAGGAGATATGCTCCCATTGCTGCGAAGATTACTATCCACAGGCAGAGGAATACCTCGCGGTCAAG
>OMQX01000147.1 GCA_900313335.1 uncultured Prevotellaceae bacterium | reverse complement strand
ACCTGGCGGAGTATGCTTCCACTTGCCTGCGCAACGGATCCTGTTCAGCGGCGACACACTTTTCCGCCAGGGCATAGGACGTACCGATCTGCCAGGCGGCAGCTATAGCCAGATTGTCAACAGTATCCGAACACAGCTGTTCACCCTCCCTGCTGACACCCTTGTCCTACCGGGACACGGTCCCGAAACAACCATTGCCGCAGAAACAGGTAATGTCTGAAATCTATATAAAGTCTTTATTCAAACAATGAAACATATACTCCCTTTTCTCCTCACGGCATTCCTGTTCATTGCATGCAGTGGTGAATACGAATCCGCTGATCCGTCGGACGACGACTATGTCTCCATGGACTATCATGTCCAGGCCGACTGGGACCTCAGCGACTGCGCCGAGTACAAGGGCCTTACTCCACAGGAAATCGATCTTGAGGAAGCCGTATGGAACCAGGATACCGAACAGGAAATCAACGAATTGTATACATTCAGCTCTGTCAAGCGTAGCGTGGCCGAGGGCCGCCTGAATGCATATATAAAATACCTGAGGGAAGAGAAGGACGAACCCCCGTTTGTCAAATCAAGATGCACCTTTACCCTTACCCGCGGCAGCGGCACATGGGTAAAAACACTTTATGCGGGATTCTAGCATATGAAGAAACTGTATATCATACTATTCCTGTTTCTGGGATGCCAGTGTATTTCTGCGCAAAAGGGATGGAGCCTTATTCGCAATGGACAGCCGTGGTATGATACACAAGGCAATCCGGTGCAGGCACACGGAGGCAATTTCCTTATCGAGGACGGAATCGTATACATGGTAGGCGAGGACCGCTCACATTCATGGCACCCCGACGTCAATCTGTACCACAGCCGTGATATGGAGATATGGGAGTACGACGGCAAGATAATAGAAAACGGCGTTACTACTCCCGAATTGGGCACAACCCGTATGATCGAGCGTCCCAAACTCCTGCACTGCCCCAAGACCGGCCGCTACGTTATATGGTGCCACTACGAGGCATCTGACTATTCGGCTTCCGAGGTCGGCGTATTCTCCTCCGAACATATCACAGGCCCTTACCGGCTGGAATGGTGCGGCCGTCCGTTGGGTATCAAGAGCCGCGACTGCAATGTCTTTGTGGACGACGACGGAACGGCATATTTCATTTCTACGATTGAAGAAAACCAGCATCTGGGACTCTTCCGGCTCAGTGATGACTACATCCGCCCCTTGGAATGTACCGTGCTGATGCGAGGACTCAGACGCGAGGCACCCGCCATCGTACGTGTTGACAGCCTGTACTACATGCTATCCTCGGCATGTACCGGTTGGGACCCAAATCAGTGTATGCTCTCAACCAGCGAGTCACTTACCGAAGGCTGGAGCCCCCTGGTGCCGGTAGGCGACAAGATAGCATACGATACCCAGGCATCCAGTATCCTTACACTCAGGAAAGGACGCCGCACACAATATCTGTATGTCGGAGACCGATGGAAGGATCCCGACCTGCCCCAAAGCAAGATAATACTGATACCCATTGAACTGAAGGACGGCAAATGCGATTTCCCGTATGTGGAGACCTTCCGCCTTAATCTCAGGAAAGCAATTGTTAGACCATAAATATATAATCATTATGAGAAGCATCTTTACCGCAGCAATGCTGTCTGGCATTATTCCTGCCGTAGCACAGAGCCAGAAACCCAACATCATCTTCTTCCTCGTTGACGATATGGGTTGGCAGGACACCAGTGTGCAGTTCTGGGACGAGCAGACACCACAAAACCGCCGTTACCATACACCCAATATGGAGAAACTGGCACAGCGTGGAGTAATGTTTACCAATGCGTATGCATGCCCTGTGTCCTCTCCTTCGCGTTCGAGCCTGCTGTCAGGTATGAATGCAGCACGCCACGGCGTCACCAACTGGATAGAAGGCAAGGACCAGAACACCAACACTTCGGGCGGCAGCATTACGTTGCCGGCATGGAACTGGAACGGCGTACAGCCCACAGGTAACGCTGCAGCCCAGTCCGTCAGCAACTGTACCTTGATAACCCCGCTTCCACAACTGCTAAAGGCTAACGGCTATATGACCATACATTGCGGTAAGGGAAACTTCGGTTCCCAGGATACACCAGGAGCAAATCCCCTTAATCTGGGATACGATGTAAACATCGCAGGCGGCTACAAGGGAGGCCCCGGCAGCTACCTCGCATCCGATAACTACGGCAGTGCCATACAGGCAATCGGAGGATTGGAGGAATATGCCGCAAAGGGCGAGTTCCTTTCCGAGGCACTCACCCAGGAAGCCCTGAAGAACATACAGATAGCAGTCAACAAGCAGAAGCCGTTCTATCTGTATATGAGCCATTATGCAATCCACACGCCATATCAGGCAGATACACGCTTTACAGGCAATTACGAAGGCATAGTCGACGAACAGTTCGGCACCACGCTTAACAGCAGCGAGCGCAACCGCGCAGCACTCATTGAAGGCATGGACAAGTCTCTGGGAGATCTCATGCAGTACCTCGACGATAATCCCGAGGTAGCCCAAAACACAGTCATACTGTTCATGAGCGACAATGGCGGACAGGGAGTAAGCCCACGCCAGGGTACACTCAACAGCGACCCCAACTATCCATCCCGTGGAGGAAAAGGCTGCGGCTATGACGGAGGCGTTCACGAGCCTATGATTGTTTCATGGCCCGGTCACTATGCCCAGGGAGCCAAGAACACCAATCATGTGATGATCGAGGATTTCTTCCCCAGCATCCTGGAACTTGCAGGCGTTACCGACTATACAACAGTACAGACAGTTGACGGCAAGAGTTTCGTAGACCTGCTCGAAGACAACAGCATCGTACGCGAACGACCCATCGTATGGCACTATCCCAACCGCTGGGGCGAGACCCAGGACACAAACGAAGGATATGGCGCATGGTCTGCATATATGAAGGGCGACTACCATCTGCTCTATTTCTGGGAGAAGCGCGAACTGCGCCTGTACAATCTGAAAGAGGACAGGGGAGAGCAGAACAACCTTGCAGAGAGCGAACCCGAGATACTTGCCGAGATGGCAAAGGCACTTACCGACAGCCTCAAGAACTACGGAGCAGCCCGTCCTACCAAGGCAGGCAAATACGTAATATGGCCCGACGAGGCAGTCGAGCTGGTAGGCAAGGAAATCCCACACGTCGTTTCAGGACACGTATATACCATACAGCCATACAAGGCACAGACAAAATACCTTTACGCGATAAGCCCATCATCATGGGGCACCTCGGCAGGAACCAAGAAAGTCATGTATACAACCACACCTACACTGGAGAACGGCGCCCACTGGAGCGTTACAGGCTCCGAGGGAGCATACCTTCTGCGTCCCGCAGATTCCTCCTATGCCTCAGGCCTGTGGCTTAATCCCCGAGGCAGCGATAATCCAGGTTACGTAGGCACATATACGGCAGGCAGCGGCAACGACTGCTGGTCAATTGATCCGGTAGACGGCTTTACCAACGTATTCACGGTCAATGGCAACAAGCACACCAACGACTATTTCTATTACCGTGCAACCATTTCATACCTGCAGTATCTCCC
>OMQX01000149.1 GCA_900313335.1 uncultured Prevotellaceae bacterium | reverse complement strand
TACATAAATACATTCGTGCAGACTCCTGTCATTCATAGGACTCGTGCAAACCAACTCACGCCCTGTAGTATAGGCTACACCGCAGTTGTCCGTAATGCGCAGGAATTCGCGCATACCAACTTCGCGGTCCTCCATCATGATGGCATCGTAGGCCAGCAGGTTCTCCTCGTCCACACTATGTGCAATCCTGGGATTGTCGATATCAAATTCGCGTTGCAATGTCTCGCGCAGCATCTTCTCCTGCTCTGCAACATCCTCGCCCTCTGTCACAAAAGCCATGCGCAGGCTGTTCCACAGCAGCATGTCCATTCCCCTCAGATCAGCAGGGTTCAATTTCTGCACACCCATAGGCTGCAGTATGACAAAGGCATCGGTATTACCATCCTCCCAATCCGCGTATGCATCGTTAACAGCATTGTCGCCACGGCTTTCATATATCGTCTTGTCTACGATTTCGTCCAGCAGAATATCTTCGAACGCACTGTTCAGAACATCAATGCCCCATTCGTCGCAGGCAGCAAATCCCATGTTTATCTTCATAATACTCTATTTATCGTCCTTGTTAACCTTTTCCTCCTCGATAGTCGGCGTTATAGCTGCCATGAACTGCTCCTCGGGCAGCTTCAGTGTATACAGCGAGCCCTCCAGGCGGCGTATCAGTCCACGCTTCATCTTCTCCGGAGCATATACAAAGCCCTCTACGACAACCACACGGTTATTCTCCGTATCCACTCGTGCATGACTTACAAAAGGACCGCCCATGCAGTCGTTGCGCATAATCCACAGGCCGCGCATCTCCATCGCATACTGGTTATGAACCACAATAGGCTTCACAACCGTGCACAATGTGTCTGTCTGCATATACATGCCAGGCTTCTCTCCAGGCAGGTTCTCCTTCATTATACTGTCGCGCTTGGCACACAGATACTGCTTGTTGAATGTCTCAGGGCCCTCGTATGGGAACGAGTACATCACTATGCTCTCCAGCCCCGTAGCAGTATTGTTTGTCGTCCACAGGAAATCCTTGCCCTTCTTGTAGTTGGTCAACTCGTCAGGAGCATACATCTCGCAGTCGAATATCTGCTTTGCCAGGTCAAAGGTCTTCTTGCTGTATTTCTTCTTAAGCTCCACTACCAGACGGTTCATTTCCATCTTCACCAGGAAATCCACAATCTCCTCGCGATGCTCCGTGCAGAATTCCTGAAAAGCCTCCTTGCTGGGCGAGTTTATCGTCAGTACAATCTGCTCCATTGCATATTTGTCACGCGTGAATTTCATTTTCGTCTTCGAGAACTGCCTATCGTCGATATTCACGATAATTATGTTGCGGAAAATGTTCAGCACACGGTCGAAATCCTTCCTTTCCGTCTGTGATATACGGAAACTGCGCTCACTCTGCGGCAGCATGGGTACGTCCGTATCCAGGACATTGAACAAGGCACGCCCGTGAGGAGCATTCCAATCTACGCTGTCCATAACTACCAGTACCTCGTAAGGCCTTCCGCTGGCAACAGGGAAGAGGTTCTCCTTCGTACAGCCGGACAGCAGCATTGCACCGACAAATAATAATAGATATACAGTCTTACGCATGTTCGCTATGTTTATATTTTGTATTTAGCAAACCGCAGGCAGCCCAGATGTCCTGTCCGCGGCTTGCACGTATAGTAGTAGTAATACCGTGCTTTGTCAGATAGTCACGCAACCACGTTATCCTTTCCTCGTCAGTCGTACCGTAGGGCGAATCTGGAATCTCATGGAATCGGATCAGGTTCACACGGCACTCCAGCGGAGCAAGCAGCCTCACCAGCTCCCTGGCATGGCGTTCGGAGTCATTAATGCCCGTAAACACAATGTATTCGAAGCTGACACGTCGCTGATGGCTCCAATCATACTGCATCAGCAACGGTATAAGCTCCGCTATGCTATATCCGTTCTCTGCAGGCATCATCTCCTTGCGCTCCAGGGGGAAGGGATTGTGAAGCGAAACTGCCAGATGGCACGGACTCTCCTCAATGAAGCGCTGCAATCCACTGCGCACACCTACTGTGCTGACAGTTATACGCTTGGGGCTCCATGCCCATCCCATGGGGTCCATCAGCAGTTCTGTTGCACGCAGTACCGCATCCATGTTGTCCAGAGGCTCACCCTGGCCCATGAATACAATATTCGTCAGGCTATCCCTTTCCGGCAAGGCATACACCTGATTCAGGATGTCCCCCGCAGTCAGGTTACCCCTGAATCCCTGACGCCCTGTCATGCAGAACCTGCAGCCCATACGGCATCCAACCTGACTTGATACACACAGCGTTGCACGCTCCCCGTCGGGGATGTACACACACTCCACAGTCTCGTCCTCGATGCTTGTCGGGAACAAGTACTTTATCGTACCGTCCACACTGCACTGCCGGGAAACATGTGGCATGTAACCTATGTCAAACCGCTTGGCAATTACCTCCCTTGCATTCAGGCTCAGGTTCGTCATTTCACCTATGTCAGCCACGCCCTTTTCATAGATCCACTGCATAATCTGCTTGGCAGTAAATCCCGGTAGTCCCAGCTCCCCGACAATCATTTTCAGTTCAGCCAGGGATTTTCCCAAAAGTATCTCGCGCGTGTACTCCATATAATAATTAATCAGGCACAAAGATAAAAAAAATAATCTATTCTGTTATAATATTCTTGGAACTTAAACAAAAAATCATTAACTTTGCCCATGTCCCGTATTGAAAACGAGAGAACAAAACAATACTAATTAATTTAAACAACAACTTTTCAACATGAAATTCAAAGGAATTATTGCTGTACTCCTGTCATGCTTTACTGTCATGTCAGCAGCACAGTCACTCTCGCCCAGCACAAAGTGGCATTGGGAAAAGGGTACTATCGTCGTTGACACTCCGCAGCGTCCTGCAGGTCAGACCAACGTTCTTGGACTCACAGCTCCCAAGCTGCAGACCGTCCGCGTTGCTTTCGTAGGTCTCGGCATGCGTGGTCCCGGTGCTGTAGAGCGCTTCACCTTCATCCCAGGTGTACAGATTGTTGCCCTGTGTGATTATGTCGAGGAGCGCGCTGAGGCATGTCAGCGTTTCCTCCGCGAGCGCGGTCTGCCCCCTGCTGCTATCTACAGCGGTGAGAAGGGTTACGAGGATGTATGCAAGCGCGCAGACGTCGATCTGGTTTATGTGGCTACTGACTGGGATCATCACTTCCCTGTTGCCAAGTGTGCGTTGGAGAATGGCAAGCATACTGCAATCGAGGTGCCAAGTGCTATGAATCTGGAACAGTGCTGGGAACTTGTCAATCTTAGTGAGAAGACACGTAAGCACTGTATGATTCTTGAGAACTGCTGCTATGACTGGTACGAGCTCAACGCCCTTAACATGGCACAGAACGGTGTCTTTGGTGAGATTCTGCGCGGCGAGGGTGCTTACATCCACAATCTTGATGATCTCTGGGGCTACTACTGGAAGAATCCTGCTGATCCCGAT
>OMQX01000150.1 GCA_900313335.1 uncultured Prevotellaceae bacterium | reverse complement strand
CGGGGATTAACCTCGTGCTTGTGGCTGTATGGTGCTTTCCAGTCCTGACACCATTCGTAAACATTGCCGGACATGTCATAAAGTCCCAGTTCGTTGGGCTTCTTTTCGCCTACGATGTGTGTGCTGTTACCGCTGTTGATACTACACCATGCTACATCATCAATAGCATTGCTGCCTGCATATTTGTAGCCTTTGCTATGAATGCCACCACGTGCGGCAAACTCCCATTCTGCCTCGGTGGGCAGGCGGTATGTCTCCCCTGTGAGGGCGTTAAGTTTCTCGATAAACTGCTGGCAGTCGTTCCATGTGATATTTTCCACAGGACGGCGTGCATTCTTGAAATGCGACGGATTCTTGCCCATGACATAGGCCCACAGGTCCTGTGTGACTTCGTACTTGCAGATGTAGAAACTGTCCAGGGTAACCTCGTGACAGGCTTTCTCGTCACTTTCGGCTTCCTTCTGTTGGTTTGCGGCTGCTCCCATAGTGAACGTGCCGCCTTCGACCAGCACCATATTACCATATAACTCCTGCAAAATGGGCGACTGGATGCCAGCGTCCTGCGCAATGACATTAAGCCACAGGGCGAGGAGTGTGGTTATGATGCAAATTCTATTCATGTCTTATCTGCTTGTTATTTCAGGTAAAACGTACGTAGCATGGGAACCAGAAATCGATGACGATACCTTTCTCTTCCTCGCTCGAATATGCCTCGATAGTACCGTTCATGGCGTCAATAAGAGCCTTGCTGGTACGTACGCTGGCGCCTATCAGCTGGCTCTCTATGGGCAGGGCGAGCCAGTTAGGTAACTGACTCTTGAATATAATTCCCTTGTATTCTTCGGGAATGCCACCTCCGGTATCCTCAATCCTGAAGCGCAGGCCCTCGCGTTCCCAATTGTAATTGATGGTGATACTTCCTTCCTGGGTATGTTGGGCACAGATGCGCAGCAGTTGCATCATAAGCAGGTGGAAAATGGGAGTGTCCAGGGTAACCTTGCAATTGGGCGACATGTTGCTGCGGATGGATACAATTACACCGCGGTTTGTCTCACGCAGAATCTCGCGCCGGTAGGACGTGATAAGCTCAGCCAGGTTAACCTCTATTTCTGCTATGTCCGGGATATTGCCATTGAAACCTAACAGTTCGGACAATTCGTTAAGGTATATACCCATCAACTGGCTGTTCTTGTAGATATCCTGAATCAGGGCGTTTGATTCCTCTTGGGTGAGGGTCTTGGCTTCAACAGCCTCGGTGTATGCCTTGCAGGAGTTGTTGATAGTCTTCAGGGGGATGCGAAAATACTGACCGATGTGTTTCAGGAACAAATACCTCATCTTCTTGCTGCTCTTCAATTTCCTGTACTCGCTAAATCTCTGTCTGCGCATCTTTAATGTTATAAAGCAGAGGACAACAAGGACTGTAAGAATCAGAAAGAGCAGCCCCGAGAGTATTATATCATGAGTCTCCATCATAATGGCAATTATTCCTTTTTATATTTTCCTTACAAAGATATGGATTTGATTCCGTGTTGCCAAGGAAATCCTCTGTAATTTTGCTGAATTGTTATTTTTTAATATCTTTGACTCGGAAAAATGTGAAATAGAGGGGTTAATAACTAAAAAAATACTGTGGATTATGAGTAAGAGCAGGATTATGTATCTGTCATTTATCGTGTGTATGGTGATGGGTATTTGGATGGTGGTGGTTCTGATACAGGCGGGGCGTGACGTGAAGGACAAGGAGGGGATGGTGAGGATGCCGTCGACGGATTCGAGCGGTTTTGTGACGCTTACGGATGCTGTGCCTGATGCGATATTGGAGATACGTTATTTCGGTACGTATAATTTCGTGGGTACGAGGATTGAGGGGTATATGGAGCCTACGGCGCTGCTGACGAGGATTGCAGCGGACAGTCTGCGTGCTGTGAGTGACGACGTGAAGGGGCTGGGCTACCGGCTGAAGATATATGATGCTTACCGTCCGCAGCGTGCGGTGGACAACTTTGTGCGTTGGGCGGAGGCTGTGGATGACACGCTGATGAGGAGGTATTTCTATCCGGACCTGGACAAGGGTGTGCTGGTTGAGCTGGGGTATATATATAAGCTGAGCGGGCATACGAGGGGTTCCACGGTGGACCTGACGCTGTTTGACATGGATATGGCGAAGGAACTGGACATGGGCGGTACGTTTGACTGGTTCGGGCCCGAGAGCCATCCTGATTTCTGCGGTAATCCGGAGACGGGTGTGTACACGGGTGACAACGGCAGGAGCCCTGGGGGGCGTTCGATTACGGAGGAGCAGTTCCGCAACCGTATGATACTGCGCAATGCGATGATGCGTCACGGCTTTGTGCCTCTGGATACGGAGTGGTGGCACTTTACGCTTAAGGATGAGCCGTTCCCGGATACTTACTTTGATTTCTCTGTAAGGCAGTTGGTGAAATGAAGGCGAGGTTTTTGGCTTTTGCAGCTGCAATGGTGTTCTGTATTGTGGCTGTTGCTCATCAGGAGGGTAGTGGTGTTGCGAAAAAAGACGGTAAACGCAAGAAGGTTGCTGTCGTGCTGAGTGGCGGCGGTGCCAAGGGCATGGCTCATATCGGTGTGCTGAAGGTGCTGGAGAGGGCCGGCATTCCTATTGATATCGTTACGGGTACGTCGATGGGCAGCATTGTGGGCGGCCTTTATTCCATAGGCTATAATGCGAATGCGCTGGATTCGGTGGCGCGTGCGCAGGACTGGTCGTATATAATAAGTGACAAGGAGAACTTGCGCAACCAGAGCCTGAAGGACAGGATGCGCCAGTATACGTATATCTTTACGACGGGTCTGGTCATAGGCAAGAGGGATGTGAATGCGGGTGGTCTGATAAGGGGCAAGAACCTGGCGGAGCTGTTCCTGCAGCTGTGTACGGGGTATACGGACTCGCTGGATTTCTCGAAGGACCTGCCTATTCCGTTTGCGTGTGTTGCAACGGACATCATAGACAACAGCGAGGTGGATTTCCACAGCGGCAGGCTTCCGCAGGCGATGCGTGCTTCGATGTCTATACCTGGTGCTTTCTCGCCTGTGAGGCTGGGGAACATGGTGTTGGTGGACGGTGGCCTGAAGAACAACTATCCTGCGGATCTGGCGCGTGAGATGGGGGCTGACATTATCATTGGCGTAACAGTGCAAGGTGCTCCTAAGTCAGCCGAGGACCTGGGGGGTACGATGAGCATCATAAGCCAGATAGTGGACGTGAACTGTAAGAACAAGGTGGAGGATAACCTGGCTATAACGGATCTGCACATGCAGGTGAATACGAAGGGTTACGGCTCGGCAAGTTTCTCTGCGGCTGCAATAGATACGCTGATACGTCGCGGCGAGGAGGAGGCTATGAGCCACTGGGAC
>OMQX01000112.1 GCA_900313335.1 uncultured Prevotellaceae bacterium | reverse complement strand
TTGTTAATTTTCGTGCAAAGGTATGAAAAGTATTTGAATGATGTAGTGTCTTATGTAAAAATTCTGTATCTTTGTGCAAAAGATATTACATAAAAATGATAACTGATAATCCCGAACTTGCCAGTGCACAGCAGCAGCGTATGCGCGAGACGATGAAACTGACGCAGACAAAACTGCGCAATATCGAGGAAACGCTGAAGCGGCTGCATGCACAACGTAACAATCTTTCCCGTCACCACGACCTGTTCTCGGCATTGCAGGAGCACTCGAAGCACCTGTATGAGCTTAACAAGGAGTTCTCGACCATGAGCCGCGAGGCAAATGAGCTGGAGCGGTTCGAGACGTTCGAGGGCATAATGGTTCCGTTCCTGCGCATGCAGATGCTGAGTGACGAGGCGGCAGGCAACAGGCGCCAGGGTAATGCTCTGGAGCAGGAGATTCATGATACGGACGTACGCATCGAGGAGCAGCGCACTTCGCTGAAGGAGAGCGAGGATTACAGGAACGAGTCCGAGAGCAGTTTCATGGACACATGCCGCACATTGCTTGAGGTATGTGCCCTGGACGGCAAGAAGGAGGCGCTGGAGGATATGACCAGGCGTGTGCAGGAGGCGATAAATGCAAACGAGCAGCATATGGGCGAGTTGAAGAGGCGCAACGAGAGTCTCACCCAGAGCACGGAGGTGGAGGAAGAGCGCCTGAACCACCTTCAGGAGCGCCGCCACTGGCTGGAAATCCACGAGAACATGCTGGAGCACATGGATCAGGTTCTGGAACTGCTGAACAACATGGAGAGCAAGGAGCATGAGAATAAGCGCAACACCGACGAGCGCATGAAGCATGCCGATGAGCTGACCATGCAGAAGGAGATACGCAACAACGTAAGGAACCAGCTGACGGACGTGAACCAGAAGATTCAGAACCTGCAGGACGAGATAAACATACACCGTACGAATATACGCGGTATGCAGAGCTTTGACGTGCAGGAAAAGGTTCTGGATCTGAAGAGCCGCATCCAGATGTTGCTGTCGGCACAGAGCCTGTGGAGGCGTATTGCAACGGGCTATGCGACTATCGAGGAGAAGACGCGCCTGATAAACAGTATGAGTCAGCAGATAGAATATGATCTGCGCAACGAGCAGGAACTGACCGAGAAGGTCGGGGACCTGCGCCGTCAGGTAAAGGATCGCGAGTACAGCCTGACCATAAGCAAGAGCCAGAACGTGGTGCAACTGCGTGCTGACCTGAGCGAGGGTACGGCGTGCTCGGTATGCGGTTCTACTCACCACCCTTTCCACAGCGACACAATGCTGGAGCAGAGCAAACTGATAAGCGATATGCGAAGCGAGTTCGAGACAATGTCGCTGGAGCTGAGCGGCAAGAAGAACCAGTTGCACCAACTGCATGATAAACTGACGAAGTCCATGGGACAGTTGGTAGCTGAGCAGCAAAATCTGGAAATAGTGCGCCTGCGACAGAGCGAGGATGTGAAGGAATGGGGAGTGTACTCGACACTGGATGCCACGTTCCAGGAATGTCTGCCGAGTACTGATGCTGAGGCACGTACAGCTATGATACGTCAGTTGCTGGACAATACCCAACGCGAACTGCAAACGGCGACCGCCGAGCTGAAGGAATTCAACTATCACAGCAGTCAGATTGACGTGCTGAGTGAACAGGTGGAGAGCCTGGAGGAACAGAAGGACGAACTGACGGCACAGATGGCTGCAGCGAACACTGCATGTCAGATAATAAAGGCTCGTGTCGAGTATCTGAATGCCGTTATCAAGATTGTTGATGAGCGCTACCAGCAGCTGTATGACCAGTTGATGACGACAATCACTCTGCCCGAATGGTATCGCAGATGGAAGGAAAATCCCACTCAGCTACGCAGTACCTTGCGCCTGATGCGCGATGAGTGGAAGGAGATTAACAGCAAGCTGAATGACGAGCGGGTGGTGACTGAGGGGCTTCATGTCCAGCAATCAATGATAAAGGACATAATCACCGAGGTGGCAACTACACAGGACATGCTTCGTGAGGAGAGCACCCGCATTGCTGACAGAATAAAGCGCATAAACGGGCATCGTGAGTCACTGCTGAGTGACACCGACACAAGCATGGTGTTGGAAAACGGCATGATACGCCTACAGGAAGCTAAGCGCCGCCTGGAGAACTCCCGCAACACTATGGAGGAACTCGTTGCAAGGCGTAATTTGCAGGAGGGTACTCTGACAGGCCTTAGACAGACGGGCACACATCTGGACGAGCAGGCCCGCAGTCAGCAGTCACGCGTGGATTTGTGGATACATGCATACAACGCCAGTCATCCGCCTGTACAGTATCAGGAGTTGAGCGATGTGCTGACTCAGGACGTCGACTGGACGGAGAAGCGAAAGCGCGTACGCCAGAACATGATGGACACCCTGCTGGAAAAACAGACGGTAAAGGCCCTGCAGGCAGAGATCGTGGGCCTGCAGATTGATACGGGTACGCTGACAGCCGACCAGCTGGATGCCAGAATCATCGAAGTTGAACGAAACATAGTTGCAGAAGAGGAGAAACTGCGACAGACATTGATGCAACTGACCAAAATCAAGCTGCAGTTGGGGTTGGAGTGAAACTGGAAATCATGATAATTACAGAAACCTTATATCCATACGATGAAGAGTAAATACAATATAGTAGAGAAGAAAGAGAGGGCTGCCAACTATATCTCGGCATTGAAGCCCGAAACTGTTGACAGAATATACGAACAGATCATGCTAAAGTTCGTCGTTGAGAAGAAATACCGCGATTCGACATACACCGCTGCACGGATGGCTGAGGAGATTGGGTACAACACTCGCTATATCAGCGCTGTAACGCATCTGCGATTCCGCGATAATTTCTCGCAGCTGATAAACTCCTTCCGCATTCGCGAGGCGATGTATATGCTGACGGATAAGCATTTTGCCAACATGTCGGCCGAGGAGATAGGTCTGTACACTGGATTTTCCAGCCGACAGAGTTTCTACGCCGCATTTTTCCGCATGAACAACATGACTCCGATGGAGTATCGTGTAAGCATGGTTGAGGACAAGAACAGAAAGAAATAATGGAGATACGCTTTGCCGATATAGAACTGATACGCTACAGGGTTAGTGCTTTCGATTCCCTGTCGCTCAGGGACAAACTGTACACATACCATCTGGCACAGGCTTCGCTTTACGGCAGGGACATCCTGTGGGATCAGAACGGCAAGTACAATCTGCAGATACGCTACCTGCTCGAGAACATCCTGCAGGACAGCAGCGTGAGCCACGATAGCGCACAGTGGCAGGCTTTCATGACATACATCAGGCAGGTTTGGTTTGCAAACGGCATACATCACCACTACTCTACCGACAAGTTCCTGCCGTCATTCACAAAACAATGGCTTACCGGGGCTTGGGAAGCTATTCCGGCAGAAAAGCGCAATGCACGCCTCAAGGCGGGGGATGTTGAGTTTCTGACAGATGTAATCACCAATCCCGACATAATGCCCAAGCGTGTGTGCCAGAAAGGTGATGATTTGCTCAAGGGCTCGGCATGCAACTATTACGACGAAAGCATAACGCAGAGGGAGGCAGAGGAATACTATGCCGCCCTGAAGAGCGAAGCAGCCGATCCCGACCGGCCTGTGATGTACGGCATGAACAGCCGCCTGGAGCGCGACAAGGACGGTACGCTGCGGGAGAACACCTACCGCCTGGACGGCCTGTATGGAAAGAAGATACAGCTGATTGTAAACGAGCTGGAGGCTGCACGGACATACGCACAGAATCCGCTGCAGGAGAAGAACATAGACCTGCTGCTGGAATTCTACCGCACGGGGTCGCTGGAGACGTTCGACGAATATACGATAAGCTGGATCGGAGAGACCGAGGGCACTATTGACTTTGTAAACGGATTTACCGAGGTATACGGCGACCCGCTGGGGCTCAAGGCTTCGTGGGAAGGGTATGTGAACATACTGGACAGCGAGGCGACGCACCGCACCGAGATAATAAGCAACAATGCACAGTGGTTCGAGGACAACAGCCCTGTGGACAGTCGTTTCAAGCGCAAGGACTGCCGGGGTGTAACGGCACGCGTCGTACAGGCGGCCATGCTGGGCGGTGACCTATATCCCAGCAGCGCCATAGGCATAAACCTGCCCAACAGCAACTGGATACGCGCCGTACACGGGAGCAAGAGCGTAACCATAGGAAACCTGACCGAAGCTTATAGCAAGGCTGCGAGGGAAAGCGGCTTCCGCGAGGAGTTCATCCCGGACGAGGAGATACGGCGCATGATAAATATATACGGCGACAGGTGTGATGACCTGCATACCGACCTGCACGAATGTCTCGGTCACGGAAGCGGACAGATGCTGCCCGGTGTGGATGCCGACGCCCTGGGTGTGTATGCAAGTACAATCGAGGAGGCACGTGCTGACCTGTTCGGCCTTTACTACATTGCAGATGCCAGGATGTATGAACTGGGGCTCACCCCTACCCCTGATGCATGGAAGGCCAACTACTACACATACATGATGAACGGTATCATGACGCAGCTGGTACGCATCAATCCGGGTTGTGACATCGAGGAGGCGCACATGCGCAACCGCGCGCTGATAGGAAACTGGTGCCTGCGCAACGGCAACGCAATGCAGCTGATGAAGGAGAACGGGAAGACATTCCTGCATATCAGCGACTATGACGCCCTGCGTAAACTGGTTGCCCGGCTGCTGGCAGAGATCCAGCG
>OMQX01000176.1 GCA_900313335.1 uncultured Prevotellaceae bacterium | reverse complement strand
GAAATGCGGGCACTTAGTCAGATACCCGAGGATCAGCTTTCTCCGCTTCTCAACAATCTCCGCGAGATACGCATCGCAACATTCGTATCCGACTGTTGGAGGAGTGTTATGATTATTGTGCTCTGTACTGCCATTGTTATGGTATATAGAATGCAAAAGCTGTCTGCCCCTGCAATGGTTGGTATTATTGCTGCAATATGCCTTATAGATATGTGGCAGGTTGACAAGAGGTACCTTAACGATGACATGTTTGTCAGCAACACTCTGCGCACAGCCCCAGTAGAGCCGACAGAGACGGACAATCTCATACTGCAGGACAAAAGCCTTGACTACCGCGTACTTAACCTCGCCTCAAACACATTCAATGAAAATGAGACAAGTTATTTCCACAAGAGCGTTGGCGGCTACCATGCAGCAAAACTGCGCAGATACCAGGAGCTTATCGAAGCACACATCGCTCCTGAGATGCAGGCGATATTCCCTGCTATCATAGAAGCAGATGGTGATATGAGCAAAGTAAACGGCGACAGCATAATGCCTGTAATAAACATGCTCAACACGAAGTATCTCATACTGCCCCTGAAAGGAAATGGCACTATGCCGTTGCAGAATCCATACGCTATGGGCAACGCATGGTTTGTAAACAACATCCAGTATGTTGACAATGCCAACCAGGAGCTTAATGCTCTCAACAAAATCGACCTGCATACTACGGCTGTAGCCGATAAGAAGTTCGAGAATGTTCTTGGCAAGACAAGCCCTGCCGCTTCTGGCACTGTAAAACTCACCAACTATGCCCCCAACGAACTCCAGTACAAGGTGGCATCCAATACGGGAGGTATCATCGTATTCTCTGAGATATTCTATCCTGGCTGGACATGTACCGTTGACGGGAAATCAGTAGAGGTTGGCCGTGTTAACTATGTCCTTCGTGCCATAAATATCGAAAAAGGCAATCACAATATTGTCCTGTCGTTCAAGCCGCAAAGTGTGGAGACCACTGAGGCAATTGCATATATATCACTCATCCTGCTTGCGCTATGTTCGCTTGCAGCAATTATAATCAGTTTAAGGAAGAAAAAATGAAATACGCATTAGTAACCGGCGGCTCACGCGGTTTGGGTCGCGCTGTATGCCTGAAACTTGCAGAAATGGGCATACCTGTAGTGATAAACTATCAATCCAGTGAGCAGGCTGCTCAAGAAGTAAAAACAGAATGTGAGGCCCAGGGCGTTCAGGCAGAGCTTCTGAAATTCAACGTTGGAGATATGGAGGCTGTCAATGCTGCCATCGACCAATGGGAGGAAACCCATCCTGACGATTATATCGCCTACCTCGTCAACAATGCAGGCATAACACGCGACAATATGATGTTCATGATGCCTACAGAAGACTGGGCAGCAGTTCTTAACACCTCCCTCAACGGTTTTTTCTATGTCACACGGAAGGTGCTTCCCAAGATGATGATGCGCAAGCACGGAGGCTCGATTGTCAACATGGCATCCGTCACTGGTCTCAAGGGTATGCCTGGCCAAACAAACTACGGAGCAGCGAAAGGCGGCATCATAGCAGCCACCAAGTCACTTGCACTCGAGGTAGCAGCCCGCAACGTTACTGTCAATGCCGTTGCTCCGGGATTTATCGAGAGTGATATGACAAAGGACCTTGACAAAGACGCCCTTGTACCGCTCATTCCGACAAAACGTTTCGGAAAACCTGAAGAAGTAGCAGCCCTTGTAGGCTTCCTCCTGTCAGAGAATGCCCGTTACATCACTGGCGAAGTAATCTCCATCAACGGAGGATTATACACCTAAAACAGAAAATTAACAATGGATATCTTAGCCCCGGGATTATTTTCGGGGCGAGATAGTTATGTACCTCGTCTGAACGCACATATCCTTGTCTGCACGACGAGCCTTTAAAATCCACTTCTGGAAATCTTCCCACGACAACATGCGTGGGAACAGAGTACCATCCGAGGAATTCTTAAATCTGTCTAATGCCTTGGAGAATTTTTGTGGAGAGAAGATAAAATACAGTTGGTTAAGGTCCTGATGATTCCCTTCTGTCGTTAATGTGTATTCATCTATCTCATCAGGATTTTCATCTTCTGTATAGACCTTTCTGCTGAAGAATTTATATTCTCTTCCATGCACAATCTTCTGGACCCCTTCTTTATTGCCAGCATAAGGCAATAGGCAATAAGCTGTCTCACCATCAAGAAGGTATATAGTAAGATAGCCGTCAACAGGAGACATGAAGTGGATATATATATTGTTTCCTGCCGTAAATTCGGTACTTTCAAAAGACACATCGGGCTTATTTCTCAAGATTTTAGCCTCGAACGCTATCGTATTGTTCGCTAC
>OMQX01000113.1 GCA_900313335.1 uncultured Prevotellaceae bacterium | reverse complement strand
TATGTTACTACCGAGGACGGTACTGGTATCGTGCATATTGCTCCTACGTTTGGTGCCGATGATGCCAAGGTTGCGAAGGATGCCGGTATCCCAAGCCTGTTCGTTGTGGACAAGGCTGGCGACACGCGTCCTATGGTTGATTTCACGGGCAAGTATTTTGTGCGTGAGGACATGGATCCTGTTTTCTACGAGAAGTGTGTGAACAAGGAGGCGTATGCGAAGCACGAGGGTGCTTTTGTGAAGAATGCCTACGATCCGAAATATAACGTTGGCGGCAAGTATGACGAGAAGGCTGCTACGAAGGATATGGATCTGAATGTGATGATTTGCATTGAGATGAAGGACGAGGGTACGGCTTTCAAGATAGAGAAGCATACGCACAACTATCCTCATTGCTGGCGTACGGACAAGCCTGTGCTGTACTATCCTCTGGACAGCTGGTTCATCCGTTCGACGGCTGCGAAGGAGCGCATGATGGAGCTGAACAGGACGATACAGTGGAAGCCAGAGAGTACGGGTACCGGTCGTTTTGGCAAGTGGCTTGAGAACCTGAATGACTGGAACCTGAGCCGTAGCCGTTACTGGGGTACTCCGTTGCCTATATGGCGCAACCGTGAGACTCGCGAGGAGATTTGCATCGAGAGCCTGGAGCAGCTGTATGCCGAGATAGAGAAGGCTGTTGCTGCGGGTGTGATGCCTTCCAACCCGCTGAAGGAGAAGGGTTTTGTGCCTGGTGATATGTCGCAGGAGAACTATGACAGGATTGACCTGCATCGTCCGTATGTTGACCAGATATGGCTGGTGGGCGAGAGCGGTGCTGTGCTGAAGCGTGAGCTTGACCTGATTGACGTCTGGTTTGATTCGGGTGCAATGCCTTATGCCCAGATTCACTATCCGTTTGAGAACAAGGAGCTGCTGGACGGCCGCAAGTGCTATCCTGCCGACTTTATTGCTGAGGGTGTCGACCAGACGCGCGGATGGTTCTTCACGTTGCATGCGATAGCTACCATGGTGTTCGACAGCGTTGCTTACAAGGCTGTGATATCGAACGGTCTGGTATTGGATAAGAATGGTCTGAAGATGTCAAAGCACCTGGGTAATACGGTTAATCCGTTCGAGGCTATCGACCAGTATGGTAGCGATGCCGTGCGCTGGTATATGATTACCAACTCGCAGCCTTGGGACAACCTGAAGTTTGATACGGAGGGTGTCAAGGAGGTTACGGGTTCGTTCTTCGGCAAGCTGTATCAGAGCTATTCGTTCCTGGCAATGTATGCGAATGTGGACGGATGGTGCTACGAGGAGCCTGATGTTCCTGCTGCCGAGCGTCCCGAGATGGACCGCTGGATATTGTCTTCGCTGAACTCGCTGGTGCGTGAGGTTGAGTCTTGCTACGAGTCGTACGAGCCTACCCGTGCCGGTCGTCTGATTCAGGCCTTCGTCATCGACAATGTGAGCAACTGGTTTGTGCGTCTGTCGAAGAAGCGCTTCTGGGGTGATGACATGACGATTGACAAACTGTCGGCATACCAGACGCTGTTTACTTGTCTGGAGACGGTCGCACGCCTGATGGCCCCGATTGCTCCTTTCTATGCTGATATGCTGTATCGTGACTTGCATGAGGCTTGCGGCGAGAAGGATGTGAAGAGCGTGCATCTGGCCGAGTTCCCGAAATGTGACTTGTCGCTGATTGACCTGGAGCAGGAGGTGCGTATGTCCCTGGCCCAGCAGATAACGAGTATGATACACTCTCTGCGCAAGAAGGAGCAGATCAGTGTAAAACAGCCTTTGCAGCGTGTTGCCATCCCGGCATTGGATGCCGAGCAGCAGTTGCGCATCGAGGCTATGAGCAAGCTGATACTGGACGAGGTTAACGTCAAGGAGATCGAGTTTGTCGAGGGTGACGGTATGCTGGTCAAGAGGGTTAAGTGCAACTTCCGTACGATGGGCAAGAAATTCGGCAAGCAGATGAAGGCTGTTGCTGCTGCTGTTGCTGCTATGACGCAGGAGCAGATTTCTGTTCTGGAGGGCGGTAGTGTTACTCTTGCCGTCGAGGGTCAGGATGTTGTTATCGAACTGGAGGATGTTGAGATCTACAGCGAGGATATCCCGGGATGGAGCGTTACGAATCAGGGTACGCTGACGGTGGCTCTTGACCTGACGGTAACCGAGGAGTTGCGTCTGGAGGGATTGGCACGCGAGCTGATACGTTCTATACAGCAGCTGCGCAAGGACAGCGGTTTCGAGATTTCGGACCGTATAGTGCTGACTCTGCCTGATACGGAGGACAACCGTGCCTGCCTTGCTTCCAACCGTGACTATATCGCAAGCCAGGTGTTGGCTAATGAGATAGTCGTGGATGGTGCTGAGATTAAGGTGAGCAAGATAGGGTAGTATTGGATTCTGTTTGCAGGTGAAGGACAAGAGGATCAGGAATCAGTTTTTGGCATCGGTAGTGCTTATATTGGGCATTATCGGTGTTGACCAGTGCGTCAAGATATGGGTCAAGACGCATATGGCGCTGCATGATGTGATTGACATTACAGGGTGGTTCAAGATTGCTTTTGTCGAGAACAACGGTATGGCTTTCGGCATGGAGCTTGTGGACAAGATATTCCTGACGTCGTTCCGCATAGTTGCCGTGGTGTGGATTGTGTGGTATATGGCTCGTGTTATCAGACGTGGTACGGGTTGGGCGTATGTGGTATGCCTGAGCATGATACTGGCTGGTGCTGCGGGTAATATTATCGACTGCATGTTCTATGGTATGATTTTCAACAATCCGCCTTCTCCGCTGGTTGCTGAATTCGTATCGTGGGGCTCTGGTTACGAGTCGCTGTTCTACGGGCGTGTGGTGGATATGCTTTATTTCCCGCTGGTCGAATGGCGATGGCCTGATTGGATGCCTGTGTGCGGCGGAAATAACTTTATCTTTTTCTCGCCCATCTTCAATATTGCTGATGCAAGTATAACGTGCGGTGTGTTGGCTTTGATCCTGTTCTGCAGGAAATATTATATGAGGTCTGAATAGTTAATTGTTGGTACGGTGCGTCGACTGCCTCTGTTTTTGTCTGCTGTTGTCCTGGCTTTTTTCTCGTGTAGCGACGGGATACCGCGTGGTGTGCTGTCCAGGGGAGAGATGGAGGATGTGCTGGTTGACTATCATCTTGCCCAGGCTATGGCCGAGCAGTTGCCGGGGGATCGTGACGAGAATACGTACCTGATGGTGGAGGCTGCGCTGAAAAAGCATGGGGTTACCCGTGAGGAACTTGATTCATCACTTGTATATTGGTGTCGTAACTCGGAGAAATTCAAGGAGATATACTTGGATGTATATAAACGTCTTGATGTGATGGCTCAGGATGTGGGTGTTGAGCATCAGGAGCAGAGCATGTACTCGAACCTGAAGACCGAGGGTGACACGGCAAACGTGTGGACGCTGAAGACGTATGCGGTGCTGTTGTCGAATGAGCTGGACAATATCTATTCGTTCACGTTGGATGCTGATACGACGTATCATCCTGCTGATAACCTGATGTGGGCATTCGAGACTTTGTTCTTCTCTGCCTATGGTGCGAATGATGCCTTTGCGCTGTTGCGTGTCACGTTCGAGAACGACAGTATTGCGGGTGTTACGCAGCGTGTGAGTGGAAACGGTCCGCATGAATTGCGCTTTGTGTGTCCTGAGAAATACCGGAAGTATAGGATAAGGAATATTTCGGGCAACATATATCTTCCTATCTTCAAGGACGGTTTCGGCTGTCTGGCTGTGAACAGGATGGTGATGGTTCGCTATCACAGGAAGGGTTATCCTGAGCCTGAAAACGGGGAGGGCTTGTTGAAGGATACTCTGTCGTTACCGAAGGTTTCCGGTAGGGACGTACAGGATAGTGCTAATGTCCGCCTTGCTCCGCATGATATACGCGGTGACAGGGCAAAGCGGCATACTATCGAGATAGTGAAGGAGAAGCCGATTCGTGTAATTCGCCGCCACAGATGAAGACGGGTTGGAACAGGATTGTTTTTCCTGACGGGACTGTCGTAGAGGGACCTGTGGTGGTGGTTCTGGATGACGCGGGTGTGCTGCTTTCCTGGCATGTTTTGGCGGGCGAGGAGGCTATGGTTGAATGGCGCGGAGGGACATTTTGGGTTAAATAATGTTCATGTTCGCGCGTGTACATTAATAATTTAGGATTTTTCTTGCTTATTTCGTGTTTTTTGCGTAATTTTGTACGAAAATGACACGTATGTGTCTATGTATACGAATTGCTGAAAAACTAATTATATCTATCAATGGAAGATCGTGAAAGAATAATCCCGGTTGATATCGAATCGGAGATGAAAAAGAGCTACATCGACTATTCGATGAGTGTGATAGTGGCTCGTGCGTTGCCGGATGTGCGTGACGGCTTCAAGCCTGTGCACCGCCGTATCCTGTATGGTATGGAGGGGCTGGGTAATACTCATAACAAGCCTTACAAGAAGAGCGCGCGTATTGTGGGTGAGGTGCTGGGTAAGTATCATCCGCACGGTGACAGTTCGGTATACGGTGCCCTGGTGCGTATGGCTCAGGAATGGAACATGCGCTATACGTTGATTGACGGTCAGGGTAACTTTGGCTCGGTGGACGGTGACGGTGCTGCTGCCATGCGTTATACCGAGGCGCGTCTGAGCCGTATGGGCGAG
>OMQX01000175.1 GCA_900313335.1 uncultured Prevotellaceae bacterium | reverse complement strand
CGAGTAGCGTGCATCGGCAATAGTATTACGTATGGTGCTGCGATTAATGACCCTGTGAAGTATTCGTACCCGACTCAGTTGCAGGAAATGCTGGGTGACAAGTATCTGGTGGGGCGTTTCGGCAAGAGTGGTGCAACGTTGCTGAGGAGGGCTTTCCGTCCGTATTTTGACCAGCAGGAGTTCCGCGACGCTATGGCGTTCCATCCGGACATTGCGGTGATTCATCTGGGTATCAATGATACTGACCCGCGTGCGTGGCCTTGCTACAGGGATGAGTTCATTACGGATTATCTTGCATTGATAGATTCGGTCAGGCACAGTAATCCGAAGTGTCGGATTATCATGGCGCTGATGTCGCCTATCAGTGACCGTCATCATCGTTATGACAGCGGTACGCGCCAGTGGTTTTACGAGATACAGGAGCATATCCGCAAGATTGCGGGGCTTGCTGGTGCTCAGCTGATTGATTTCTACACTCCGCTGCACCATCGTCCTGAATTGTTCCCGGATCGTCTGCATCCTTCGCGCGAGGGATATGGCGTGATTGCTCGTGTCGTGTACGAGGGTATCACGGGTGACTTTGGCGGGCTGAAACTGCCTGAGTATTGGACGAATGATATGGTGCTGCCCTATGGCAGACCCATTACCCTGCGTGGTACAGCTGATGCGGGTATGCAGGTTACGGTCAGGATTGGCAATCAGGTATTGCGTGACACTACGGGCCTGGACGGCAAGTGGGAGGTGACCATTGACAAGCTGGAAAAGGGCGAGACATACACATTGCAGGTCAACAGCCAGAAGGTGAAGGGCAAGGGGCCCAAGGAGGAAATCAAACTGACGAACATCGTTGCGGGTGTGGTTTGGCTGGCAAGCGGACAGAGTAATATGGCGTTTGAGCTGAAGTATGACGTGGATTTCCCGAAAGTAAAGGCTATGCAGGAGGCTAAGGGTGAGAATGCTAACATACGTATTCTGAACCTGCGCGAGCGCTGGCGTACGGATAATATAACGTGGAGCAAGGAGGCTCTGGACAGTGTGAACCACTTGCTGTATTACAAGGATGCTAAGTGGGAGGCCCTTACGAAGGAGAATGCGCCTGAGTTCAGTGCGGTTGCGTATTACTTTGCACGCATGCTGCAGGATTCGCTGCAGTGCCCTGTGGGTATCATCTGCAATGCCATTGGTGGCAGCGGTACGGAAAGCTGGATTGACCGTGAGTCGCTGGAGAAGGATTTCCCGCAGATACTGCGTAACTGGACACAGAATGACTTTATCCAGGACTGGGTACGCGGTCGTGCTATGAAGAATATGGGATGGGATGCCGTAAAGCAGGAGTATGAGAGGGATAGCGAGGGTGAGCTGACGGGTGCCTTCCTGCAGCGTCATCCGTACCAGCCTTGCTATCTGTACGAGGCGAGCATTGCTAAGTTGAAGGATGTCCCCGTAGACGGCGTAATATGGTATCAGGGCGAGAGCAATGCGCATAACTTTACGACGCATGGAAGGCTTTGGAAGCTGTTGACGGACAGTTGGCGCAAGGCTTGGAACAAGCGCAACATGCGTTTCATATATGCTCAGCTGTCAAGCCTGAACCGTCCTCAGTGGACGTGGTTCCGCGACCATCAGCGCAAGCTTGACTTCCACAATAACCACATGGTCGTAACGAGCGACGTGGGCGACAGCCTGGACGTGCATCCGCGCAACAAGCGTCCTGTGGGCGAGCGCATGGCTCTGCGTGCCCTGTTTAACGAATACAAGCATTATAGGATGCTGGAGACGGGTCCTATGATCCGCCGTGCGGTGCAGATGAGCAACGACACGACGATGCTGGTACTGCGCAACAGCAGGGGCCTGAAGACGAGCGACGGCAAGGAGCCGCGTGTGTTTGAGGTGGCTGGCGAGGATGGTATCTTCCACCCTGCCAAGGCGTATATAGATGGCAACAGGATATATCTATTGTGTCCCGAAGCGAAGGGTGCCAGGAAGGTGCGCTACGGCTGGCAGCCGTTTACGCGTGCCAATGTAGTGAATGCAGCAGGTCTGCCTATGAGCACCTTCCTGGTAAATACGATGACCAGGAAGGCATACGACAAACATGATATCTGGCAATGAATGATATGACACAACGTCTTTTTTAGCGACAATTTGACCAGACGGACAAGTTCTGCATAATTGTTGAAGTAGGGTTGGCAAAGAGTATAACCACTAAAAAACTTCACAATTATGCAGAATTCTTTTAACCAACAGCAGAACGAGGGGAATGCCCTGGAACGTTTTGCACGAAATCTGGTTCAGGATGCCAAGAACGGCAAACTGGACCCTGTAATTGGGCGTGACGAGGAGATTCGCCGTGTATTGCAGATACTGTCA